>NZ_JAPDBE010000019.1:0-86966 GCF_027705025.1 Aeromonas sp. D3
ATGACTCATGATGAACCCTGTTCCATGGCTCCAGATGACAAACATGATCTCATATCAGGGACTTGTTCGCACCTTCCTTAGCAGATCGTGATGATGGAGCGAAAGGGTGGGACCAGCGGGTGGCTGGCCCGCCTGGGTGACGCCGGTCGGGCAGCCAGTGTCACTTATCCGGCGGGGTAGAGGGTTGTGCGATTGGCGACCGTGTATGGGAGGGCAGCTTGCCCTCCCTTGCTGGCCGTGATCTGGGTAATAGGTGGTGCTCCCAGTTGGCGATCAGGCAGGATAGAGGGCACCCAGGACGGCAAGACGGCTGGCACCGGTAACGGCGGGCAGGTTGCCGGGTTTGCGGTGGATAAAGCGCTGTGCCAGCCAGGCAAATGCCGCGCCCTCCATCCAGTCGGGGGCAATCCCCAGCGCGGTCGTGCTGGCGATGCGCCAGCCGGGCAGCAGGCTGGCCAGTTCGCTCAGCAGGGGGGGGTTATGGGCGCCGCCGCCGCAGACAAACAGCTCGGGCTGGCTTTGCGCCTCGTCCAGTGCAGGCAACTGGCGGGCGATACTGTGGCAGGTGAGCGCCTGCAGGGTGCGCTGCACATCCACCGGCGCGTAGCCACTGCCTGCCAGCTCATCATCGAGCCAAGCGAGGGTGAACATCTCTCGACCGGTACTCTTGGGGGCGGGGGCGGCGAAGTAGGGGTGAGCCAGCAGCTTGGCTAGCAGCGATGGGATAAGTTGGCCGCTGGCGGCCCATTGGCCACTGGCATCGTAGTTGCCGCCGTCTGGCTGATGACGGCGATACCAGCCATCGAGCAGGGTATTGGCCGGGCCGGTATCGAAGCCATACACACCGCCCGCGTTGCCCGGCAGTACCGAGATATTGGCGATGCCGCCGAGGTTCAGCACCACTCGCAGGGCGCCGGGTTTGGCAAACAGCGCTTGATGGAAGGCGGGCACCAGCGGTGCCCCCTGACCGCCGAGGGCCATGTCCATGGTACGAAAGTCGGCGATAACGTCGATGCCGGTCAGGGCCGCCAGCAGGGCCGCGTTGCCGATCTGCAGGGTAAAGCCGAGTTGGGGGCGGTGGCGGATGGTCTGACCGTGGCTGCCGATGGCGCGAATATCCTTGGGGGTCAGCCCTGCCTTGGCCAGCAGCGCGTGAGTGGCGGTGGCAAACTCGCGGGCCACCAGATTATCGGCCACCCCCATGCGATCGATTTCGTTGTCGCTCGGGGTGCAGAGCTCGTGCAGCTCGCGGGCGGTAGGCCAGGGGTGGCTGATGGCCGCTTCGACCCGCAGTTCATCCCCGTCCATCATCACCAGCACGGCATCGATCCCGTCCATGCTGGTGCCGGACATCAGCCCAATGTAGCGCTCAATCATGAGATGTCCTTATTTATCGAGATACAGGTGTGGAACAAGGGTTCAGCGTTCGCCTTTTTCTGCGGCGCGGCTAGAGACTGATGACGCATTAACTGCCGTTGCTATCCCGCTTGTTCTGGGCCAGCTGCAGCTCGGGTTTGTCGAGTTGGTCGAGTTTGGCCAATTGCGGCGTTGCCAGCAGTTTGAAGTTGGCCAGCTCCCGCCCTGTGAGGGTCTCGGCCTGCGGCAGATTGAGGGTGCGCGGGTTCTTGTGAATGCCGCCCACTACAAATTCATAGTGCAGGTGCGGGCCTGTTACCCGGCCTGTGCCCCCCAGGGTGCCAATGGTCTGCCCCTGTTTCACCCGCTGCCCTTTATTGACGGTGCGTTTCGATAGGTGCAGGTACTTGGTCACATAGTTGCCGGCGTGCTTGATGAAGACATAGTTGCCGTTGAACTGGTTGTAACCGGCCGCTACCACGCTGCCGCCGCCCGCGGCCATGATGGGGGTGCCCACCGGTGCTACATAGTCGATGCCATTGTGGGGACGCACCTTGCCGGTGACCGGGTGCAGGCGGCGCGGATTGAAGTTGGAGCTGATGTATTTGAAGTTGACTGGCGCGCGCAGGAAGCTCTTGCGCATCGCCTTGCCTTCCGGTGTGTAGTAGTTGCCATCGTCGTTCAGCACGGCGCGATAGATGGCGCCCTGGTTGATGAACTCGGCGGCCAGAATGTCGCCGGAGGCCACTCGCTCGTCATCCTGGAATTTTTCCTGATAGACAACCCGAAAGCTGTCCCCGGGTTGCAGGTCCTGGGCGAAGTCGATATCCCAGCCGAAGATGGCGGCGAGATCCATGATCTGATCTTCGGTCATCCCCGCCTCGACGGCGGCCCCCCAGAAGCTGGAGCGTATCTCGCCTCGGGTAACCTGCTCGCGGGTATCGAGTTCCAGCTTGACCGGTTTGGCCACGAAGCTCTCGGCCTTGCGGCTCACTTTCAACGCCTGTTCCAGGCTGTGGGGGTAATAGAGGCTGTGCAGATCGCCATTTTTGGTGAGTTTGAAGGTGAGTTCTTGCCCGGGGCGCAACATGCGAAGGGGGTCGCTGCCATCGAGCTGATCGATCAGGTGCAGATCCGTGGTGCTGAGCCCCAGCCGCTGGAAGATGACGCCCATGTTGTCGCCACTGCGCACTTTCACCTGTTTGGTGACATAGCTCGGTTTGGGCGGAATGGCCGCTTGCCCGGCTTGTGCCAACAGATCACCGTCGTCCGGTTGCGGCTCGACGGCTAGCTCGTTGCTGTTGTCATCGACCCGGGTGGCGACCGCCCGTTCGCTTGGCCAGGCCGCCAGCATCATCACCATGATGCTCAAAATCAGCACCATCTTGCGGTGCCAGGTGGGAAGAGAGTTGAAGGCGTTCCAAATGACCATGAGAAGCTGATGATGTCGGGCAGAATGAGCAGATTTTACAGCCTTTCCAATTAGCTCGCCATTCCAGTAATATGTTTGGCCCTGTGGAATCGTGATTGGAGTGTCAAAAAATGTCCCAGCTCGAGGTGGCGCTAGCCGAGATCAAGCGCGGAGCGGAAGAAATTCTGGTTGAAGAAGAACTGGTTGCCAAGTTGAAGGAAGGGCGCCCGCTGCGCATCAAGCTGGGGATGGACCCGACGGCTCCTGACATTCACCTGGGTCATACCGTGATCCTCAACAAGCTGAAGACCTTCCAGGATCTGGGCCACGAGATCATTTTGCTGATCGGCGATTTCACCGCCATGGTGGGTGATCCCTCCGGCAAGAACAGCACTCGTCCGCCGCTCTCCGAAGAGGCCATCAAGCACAACGCCCTCACTTATGCGGAGCAGGCGTTCAAGATCCTCGATCCCGCCAAGACCCGCATCGAGTACAACTCCAGCTGGCTGGGCGAGCTGGGCGCGACCGGCATGATCAAGCTGGCGGCCAAGCAGACCGTGGCCCGCATGATGGAGCGCGACGACTTCAAAAAGCGCTACACCGGCGGCCAGTCCATCGCGATTCACGAATTCCTCTATCCGCTGCTGCAAGGCTATGACTCGGTTGCACTCAAAGCGGACGTCGAGCTCGGCGGTACCGATCAGAAGTTCAACCTGCTGATGGGCCGCGAGCTGCAAAAAGATGCCGGCATGGCCGCCCAGTGCGTGCTGATGATGCCGCTGCTGGTCGGTCTGGACGGCGTCAAGAAGATGTCCAAGTCCGCTGCCAACTACATAGGCGTGCACGATGCCCCGGGCGAAATGTTCGGCAAGATCATGTCCATCACAGATGACCTGATGTGGAACTACTACGAGCTGCTCTCCTCTCGTCCCTTGGCCGAAATTGAAGAGTTCAAAGCCGGTATCGCCGCGAATACCCTGAATCCCCGTGACGTGAAGATCTGGCTGGCGAAAGAGATCATCGCTCGTTATCACGACGAAGCGGCAGCGGAAGCGGCCCACGAAGATTTCACCCAGCGCTTCTCCAAGAACGCCATTCCGGACGAGATGCCGGAAGTCGAACTGGCGCTGGAAGGTGAAGGCCTGGCCATCGCCAACCTGCTCAAAGACGCCGATCTGGTGGCCACCACCTCCGAAGCGCTGCGCATGATCAAGCAGGGCGCGGTCAAGCGTGACGGCGAGAAGCTGGAAGATGGCAAGGCACTGGTAGGTGCCGGTACCGCCGTCTATCAGGTCGGCAAGCGCAAGTTTGCCCGGGTCACCGTCAAGTAAACCAGCCTCTCTACGAGACTGGTTTTGTGGCTGTCTCCCGAGCACTGCCTGTGCTCGGGAGACAGCACTTGCAAGCCGTCCCATCGCGACGGTTTGCAAGATAACCCCTCCCTTCTTGCTGGCTGTCTATCTATCCCTCTCTCGCCTCTTCCTGCCTGATTCGCCTTGTCCGTTTGCTCTTATGCCCTCTTGTGCGTTGACCGAGCGTCGGAGAACGCTGTGCTGTTTCACGATAGGAACATGGTGGGTGATGTCTTGTTTACCCGCCTTTAGCCAAGGCTCACTTCTCCCGTGGATTTACGAAGAACATAAAAAATGCCGGTCAAGGGACCGGCATTTTTGGACATGGCGTTGGGGGCGTCACATCAAACGGTAAAGAACTTGGCGTTGACGAAGGCCACTGCGATGAAGGAGGCCACCATGCCGCTGATGCAGAGCACGGCAGGTCGCATGGCTGGCCAGCGATGGGTCAGCAGGATAATGGCCAGCAGGGTCGGGTAGAGGCCGAACATGTAGCGTGGCATGGCGTTGAGGCCCGTCATCAGCGGTATGGTGCAGCAGATGAACATCAGGGTGGCTTCGGCCCAGCGCTTCTGGCTGAACAGATAGAGGTTCAGACACCAGCCGAAGATCACCATGATGGAGAGGTAAGCCTTGCGCCCCCCCAGCTCGAAGCCGCTCAGCCACCAGTCGAGCGGGCTGTCCATGTAACGGCCCCAGGCCACCTGGATATGCTTGAAGGCCAGCGCATCACCTGTGAGGTGATAGAGATAGACCATGTAGGCAAACAGGCCGAAGGGGATGAGCCAGAGGGTGAATACCACCTTGAAGGCGCGTTCGGTGAAGCGGAAAAACTCCCGCCAGCCGTAGGCCTGCAGCGCCAGGATCAGCACAGGGAAGACCATCATCACACCCAGATTGCGGGTGCCGGAGATGCAGACGCCGAGCACTGCGACCATCAGCCACTGTTCCCGATAGGCAAACAGGAACATCCCCAGCATCAAGGCCATGAACATCGACTCTGTATAGCCGGAGGCGAAATAGGCGGAGAAGGGGGAGAAGGCGAGCAGCCAGACGCCGAAGCGGGCTGTCTCGTCACCCAGCTTTAGCTGGCGCAGCACCAGCAGCATCAGCGGCAGGCTGGCAAAGAAGGCAAGGTTGGCCACCAGCATCAGGCCGATCAGACTCTCGACATTGAGCAGGTTTGACAGCGAACCTGACAACATCGGATAGAGCGGCATGAAGGCCCAGTTGGCCGCATTGCCCTTGCTGAGCCAGCGCGGGTAGAGATCGTAGCCGTTTTCGATGATGCGCTGGAACCAGACGCAGTCGAACTGGCAATAGGCTTGCAGCGGGCCTATGTCGGTGGTGCCGTAAAGCTGGACGCCGAAATAACCCATGCCATAGAGGGCAACCCGGCTCAGCAGAAAGGCGGCGATGATCATCAGCCAGTCACGGCTGCTGATGGCCAGTGACGGGCGATAGGGTGCCTGACAGCCGGGAGTCGAGCTGTCGGGAGTCAATGTTGTAATGTCATTCATCAGGCAAATACCCAGACGCGAGAGAGGATATAGGTGAGCACTGTGACTGTCAGGGTGGCGATCACCACAGGCAGCAGACCAGAAAGACCCGCAAACAGCAGACCGCTCAATATCAGGTTTCTCACCGCCAGCGAGAAGAGGGCAACCAGCAAGAACTTGCCGATGGTACCCTGTTTCTGGAAGGTGATGTAACGATGGCCAAAGAATGAGAACCAGAAGGCAATCATGAAGGCGATGGTGGTGACCCAGTGTTCAGAGATGGCGGGCCAGGTATGAAACAGCGCGATAGAGGTACCAAGGTCGACGAGGGTTGCCCCCCCGCCGACCAGACCGAACCGGAACAGGCGCCAGAATTCCTCGCGGGAGATCATTGAGGCGCTTGCTCCTTCTTGTCTTGTTGCTGTGTGTCAGCGTCCTGCTGCTTGTCTGCCGCCGGCTTGGCATACTGGCCGTAGACCCCTTCGATGAGATAGACGGGGCGCTGTTTCACTTCCACAAACATGCGGCCTATGTACTCGCCAATGATGCCAAGGGACAGCAGCTGGATGCCACCAAGGAACAGCACCACTGACATCAGGGAAGCATAACCGGGTACGTCGATCCCGAAGAAAACCACCTGGGTGACGATCTTGAGGATGTAGAGGAAGGCAACGAAGGAAACACCGACCCCCACATAGCTCCATACCCGCAGCGGCCAGCTGGAGAAACTCATCAGGCCATCGAGGGCGAAGTTCCACAGCTTCCAGTAGTTGAACTTGGTTTCACCGGCGTGACGGGCCGGACGCTCGTAAGGAACGCCCACGGCACGAAAGCCGGCCCAGGCAAACAGACCCTTCATGAAGCGGTTGCGCTCTGGCAGTTGCTTGATAGCTTCCACCACACGGCGGTCGATCAGACGGAAGTCACCTGCGTTTTCCGGCAGCTTGGTGCTGGTGGAGAGGGCGTTGAAGAAACGGTAGAAGCCACCGGCGGTGACCCGCTTCATCGGGGTATCGGCACTGCGATCCACCCGTATGCCGTAGACGGTGTCATAGTCACCGGTCTGCCACAGCTTGACGAACTCCAGGATCAGGGCAGGGGGATCTTGCAGATCCACGTCCATCGGCACTATGGCATCGCCCTTGGCATGATGCAGGCCGGCGGTCATGGCCGCTTCCTTGCCGAAGTTGCGCGCTAGGTTGACCAGGGTCACCCTGGGATCGCGGGTGATGGCTTGCTCGATCACTTCACGGGTGCTGTCACGGCTGCCGTCGTTGACGAACACTATCTCCAGATGATCCTTGATGGGCGCCAGTTCGTTATCTATCGCGTTGATGAAGGCATCTATGCTCTCTTCCTCGTTGTACACGGGCACGATCAGAGAGAGTCGAAAATCGGCATGCGACATGGAAATTTCCTTATTTGGAAAATTATTTATTAAACCGCGTATCGGGTAATACGTCTTACTGGGCGACGGTCAGTCGTACCGACTGAACATTGAGGGGAGTCGGTGCGGACAGCGCCAGGAAGTTAGGCCGTTTCGGGTCCGACGTCAGAGAGTCGCCCGGCAGATTGAGCCGGATTTCGTTGATGCCAGCCTTGGCCAGGCGGACCGTCGTGGTGAAGTTATGACCCAGCGCCACCTTGAGCAGGGTGCCGGCCTGCGGGCTGTTGACCCTGGCTTGTATGGTCAGCTGTTCAGGCTGAGCTTGCTGTTTGGGCAGCACGAAATAGAGGCCGCCCTGGCCGCTGAGTTCGGTACCCTTGGTACTTGGCTTGGTAGCCCAGCCTGCGCTGGAGAGGAAGCGGCTCGGCCTGGTCAGGTTGAGCTCGTTGCCCGGCTGATAAGTCATGCTGGAGTTGTGCTCCCAGAAGCGGGTCTTGCCTTCCAGGTAATAGAGTTTGTAGGCCAGGCTCACATTGGGGTGGGCAGCCAGATAGAGGGTGTAAAGGTAGAAACCACTCAGTGCCATGATGGCAGTCAGAAAACCGAACTTTTTGTACGTCATATCACTCTCTACGCCTCACGATTGGTAGGCTGATTTCGCGCATATGCTAATCCAATTGCAAAAAAAGCATAGTGGATCACAAAAATATATTTGGTCACATATTAACCCCTTTCGAGTCAGTGCTCCAAATGCCCCCATTTTGACCCGGTTGTGACCTGACCAAGCCTTGTGCCGCGCGGGGTATGGGCTCATTTCATGGCCGAGTCCCTATGGGAGGAAACACCCCCCTCTATGCAGTGTCGATGCAGGTGATCGCTGTGGCAGAATCTGTCGCCATTTGGCCAAGGCCGATTTATGATGAGGCATCGCGTTGTCAAGGATGACCCATGAAGCTGATACTCTTCTGCTGTGCGCTCTGGTTGCTCTCTCCGGCTGCATCCGCCAACAGCTTTTGCCCCTCTCCGCTGCGGGTCGGTTTTGACCATTGGCCGCCCTATCACTATTACGACAGCGCGACGACGGATGACAAGGTGCTGAAAGGTTTTGCCGTGGAAACACTCAATGCCATGCTCACGCGACTGGGTTGTCAGGTCACCTATGTGGAGCGGCCCTGGAAGCGGATATTGCACGATCTGGCGCGGGGCTCGCTCGATATCGCCATGGAGGCATACTCCAACGAGGAGCGTGGCCGCTATGCCTGGTTTTCCGATGGCTATAATCCGGGGCGCAGTGTGCTCTGGGTCCGCAAGTCCTCTTCCTATCCTGAAACCGATTTGGCGAGCTGGCTGGCCAGTGGTCATATTCTCGGGGTGACCAAGGATTACTACTATGGGGCCGAGACAGCCGACTTGTTGCGCCGTTATGCGGCCCAGGTAAGCGTGGTCAATGATCATCAAAATTACGGCAAGCTGGTGCTCGGCCGGATCGACGGTTTTCTCGGGGATATTCTGGCCACGCCCTGGGGTCTGAAAGAAGAGGGGTTAAACGATCTGATCGTGCCTCACGGTATGGCCGTATATGAAGCACCCACTTTTTTCATGTTCAGCAAACAGCGGCTTTCACCGGCGTTTGTCAGGGCGTTCAATCGGGAGCTGGCTGAATTTAAAGCAACCAATGAGTATGACGTTATCTGGCGGCGCTACGCCCCCGCCAGCTAGTAAAGTCACTGGCATTCACGCATCATGAGCGCCTTGACCGCCGGGTCTGGCAGTTGAAGTGAACCGATCTTGAGGTAAGCATGGGGAAGAAGTATTGGCTGGCGTTGGCAAACCTGATCTGGCTGGGCTGCTTGCCAGCGGCAATGGCGCAGGCAAGCGAAGGACAGGTGTTGGTAACCAATGCTGCAGTGCAGCATGACTGGTATCAAAACAGTACCGCAGAGCAGGCTCGCCTTGAGTTGGAGCACCAGTTGCAGGAGGCCGTACTGGCCCAGTTGCACCCTGACTTCTTCAGTCTCTGGAAGAAGCTGCAGGCCAAACCGGCCGATCAGCGTGGGGCCATTTACGATGAAGTTTTTGGCAAGCTGGCCCGCTTTCAGCAGGCTTGGCGTGCCATGGATCTGGTCGCTCGCGAGCAGATGCGAACTCTCAAGCTCAATTTGAACCAGCCGTTGGCCCACGAGCCTGTTGGCGACAATCTGCTGGATCAGGTCAAGCAGCTCAGACCCCAGGTCGCCGAGTATGAGGCGGTGCGTGAGGAAGTGCGCAAACTGCTCGCCATGCCCATGGCAAAGCAGTGGCCAACCCTGACCATGCCGACCCTGCGGGCGGGTGAGGTATCCCCTGAACTGGGGCAGATCCGTACCATCCTCAACGAGCTGGGGGATGGCGCCCCCCGTCATGACGACGCCACCTATGACGTCGACACCCAGCAGGCCATCAAGCAGTTCCAGCGCCGCCACGGTCTGACCGCCGATGGCATCATTGGCCGCCAGACTCGCACCTGGCTCAACACCGGGCCGCAAGTGCGTGCCAGCCTGCTGTTGCGCAACCTGTGGCGCCGGGATCTGGTTGATCATCTCTCCGGTGCCCGTTACGTGCTGGTCAATATTCCTGACTACCGTCTGAGCGTGGTGGAGTCCGGCAACGAGGTGTTTACCAGTCGGGTCATCGTTGGCAAGGAGCAGCGGGCAACCCCCATACTCGCCAGCGAGATCCGCTCCATAGTGCTCAACCCGCCCTGGCATGTGCCGCGTTCCATCCTGAGCAAGGATATTCTGCCCAAGCTGGGTCGGGATCCTGCCTATTTGAATCGCGAGCAATTCGAGGTGATCGACGGCGAAGGCAACCCTGTGCAGTTCACCGAAGAGGGCTGGTATCAGGCGTTGGCCGCCGGTTTCCCTTATCGCCTGCGGCAAAAGCCCGGTGATCACAATGCCCTGGGGCGCTACAAGTTCTACCTGCCCAACAACGACGCCATTTACCTGCACTCCACTCCGCGCAAGGCGCTGTTCGAGCAAGGGGCTCGGGCCTTCAGCTCCGGTTGCATCCGGGTGGAGCACGCCGACGATCTGGCCGAGTTGCTGCTGGCGGACTCCCGCTACCAGCCGGACAAGGTGGCCAGCATACTGAAAAATACCCAGACAAAGTGGTTGCCGCTGACCACTCCCATACCGGTCTTTACCGTCTACTGGAGCAGCTGGATCGACGAAGAGGGTCGCCAGCAACTGCGCAATGACATCTATGGATTTGATCGAGTCAGCTTCCAAAGTCGCCTGCTGTGATCCTTGCCACAGAGTGAAAAGCCCGGCCCTTGCCGGGCTTTTTCATTGGTGCGGGCGGTTTGACATGGGAGGGTTCGAAAGGTAGTTTCAAGCACCTGTATCAAATTCACTCAACAGTGTCGCTTACATCTGCGATGGACGAACTCCTTATGCTGGAACAAGAGATAAGTCGACGTCGCCTGCTGCTGGGGGCTGGGTGCCTGCTGGGGGGAGCCATGCTCTCATTCCCTGCCATGGCGAGCCGCAGTACCTCAGGACGTGAACTCAGTTTTTTCAATCTCAATACCGGCGAGCGAGTGCAGGCCAGTTATTGGGAGAATGGTCGCTACCTGCAAGACGGGCTGGCCGAGCTCAATCATATTTTCCGCGACTATCGTCGCAACGAAGTGTTCAACATCGACAAGAAGCTGTTCGATCAGCTCTATCTGTTGCAGCACAAGCTGGGCCGCAACGGCGAGATCCAGCTTATTTCCGGCTACCGTTCACCGGCGACCAATCGCCAGAAGCGCAGCAAGAGCCGCGGCGTGGCCAAGCACAGCTATCACACCCTGGGTCAGGCGGTGGATGTGCGGATCCCGGGTGTCCAACTGGCCCATCTGCGCAAGGCTGCGCTCAATCTCAAGGTGGGTGGAGTGGGCTACTACCCGAGCGACAACTTCGTTCATCTGGACACCGGCCCCGTCCGCAGCTGGTAGTCGTTGGCGGCATCCGGCGAGCGACACCTCGCCTCTATGGCGGGCGGCAGCGCCTGGTCACTGGCAAAGAGGGGGGCCGAGCTGTTAGGCTCCGGACACTATCCAGAGGAGAACCAGATGAAACATATTTTTCTCGGGGGCATGATTGCCCTGCTGCTGACCGGTTGTGGCAAGCTCAATCGCGAGAATTACGACAAGTTGAAGATGGGGATCAGCTACGCGGAAGCGAGCACCATACTCGGCAAGGCAGAGCGCTGCGACGATGCCTTGGGCACCACCAGCTGCATCTGGGGAGAGGAGGGCAAGAACATCAAGATCCGCTTCATCGCCGACAAGGCAACCTTCTTCAGCTCGGAAGGGATTAACTGAGTCGTGTACGCGCTCAGTGTCCCCATACAAAAAAGCGCCTGTCAGGCGCTTTTTTGTTGTCTGCAATCCGAACGGCTTCGCCAGAAGCTGGCGCGCTCAGTGGGTTGCGTACTGATAGTGGAAGGTGGGCAATCCCCACTTGAATCGTACCGCCAGCAAGCGCAACACGAAGCCGATCCCGATGGCACCAAAGGCGGCCCAGTCGTTGGGCAGGCCCTGATCCAGCGCCAGGCAGTAGATGGCGGCGGTGATCAGCGAGATGGCAGCATAGAGCTCCCGGCGAAACACCAGGGGAATGCGCTGGCAGAGCAGGTCTCGCAGTACACCGCCAAAGGCGCCGGTGACCACCGCCATGATGCAGGCAATGCCGATGCCATGGCCCATCTCCAGGGCCCTGGCGGCGCCGAAGATGGAGAAGACCACCAGTCCCAGCGCATCGAGCGCCAGGAACAGCTTGCCGAGGTAGCGCATCAGCGGTGCCGATATGACGGCGGCCATGGCCGCGCCTGCCACCAGCAGCACATATTCCGGATGTTCAATCCAGAGCAGGGGATAGTGCCCAAGCAACACATCCCGGATGGTACCGCCACCGATGGCCGTTGCCGAGGCGATGATCACCACGCCAAACAGATCCATCCGTCGCCGACCCGCAGCCAGTGCGCCAGTCATTCCTTCGGCCACCAGGCCCAGCAAGAAGAGTGTATGTAACATGAGATATCCCAGGGTGCGAGAAAGGCCCGCATCCTATCAATTCAAGCTATATGGGACAAGGAATGAAGGCTATTCATTATTTTTTATAATGCAAAAAAGTAAAAGGCACCGATGAGGTGCCTTTTTTCATTGGGGCAGGGATCAACGTTTGAGCTGTTCGGCGCGGTAGTGATCCACCCACATAGCGGTGGCACCACAGATGGCGACCGGCATCACAAAGAGGTTCACCACCGGAATGGCAGAGAAGAGGGTGACCAGGGCACCGAAGCTCAGGCACTTGCCGCGGCGCTGCTTCAAGGCATCGCGCATTGTGATGAAGCTTATCTTGTGGTTGTCGAACGGATAGTCGATGTACTGAATTGCCATCATCCAGGCGCTGAACAGGAACCAGAGCACGGGGGCCAGGGTCTGCCCGACCACGGGGATGAGGAACAGGATCAGGCAGCCGATGGCCTTGGGCAGGTAGTACTTCAGCTTGGTCCATTCACGGCCGAAGGTGCGGGGCACATCCCGGACTATGTCGAGCATGCCGGTGTCGCTGACCACCTCGCCGGTGAGGGTCTGTTCCACCTTCTCCGCCAGCAGGCCATTGAAGGGGGCCGCTATCCAGTTCGCGACCGAGCTGAACAGGAAGGAGAAGACAACCAGTATGGTGATCAGAGCGATGGGCCAGAGCAGATAGTCCAACCAGCTGAGCCAGCTGGGGATCTGCTGGTGCAGCCAGCCGAACAGACCATCGAGCTGCAACAAGAGGGCGTAGAAGGCCCCGGCAAACAGCACGAAGTTGACCAGCAGCGGGATCAGCACAAAGGTGCGGATGCCGGGCTGGCGAATGAGGGAGAAACCGCGCAGGAAGTAGTCTGCGCCGCTGATTGAGTCTTTGACCATAGGGGGTGATTGGCTCATCTGAGCTCCATCTGTTCATGGGAAAGTGCCAGCATATTACAAACAAGGTTTGGATTTGGTAAAGTCGCCTGCCCGCCTTCTCTTTATTTCGTTACCCAATAGGCCTCCATGCGTCTGAAATTGATCAAACTCGCCGGTTTCAAGTCGTTTGTCGAGCCAACCCGCATCGAGTTTTCGGCCGACATGACCGCCGTGGTGGGGCCCAATGGCTGCGGCAAGTCCAATGTGATCGACGCCGTGCGCTGGGTGCTGGGGGAGAGTTCGGCCCGCCATCTGCGCGGCGAGAACATGACGGACGTCATCTTCAACGGCTCCATCAACCGCAGCCCTCACGGTCGCGCCTCGGTGGAGCTGGTATTCGACAACCCCCACAACCGGGTACCCGGTGAATTTGGCCGCTTTACCGAAATTTCGGTGCGCCGCGAGGTGCTGCGCGACGGCTCCAACCATTACCAGATCAACGGCCAGAAGTGCCGCCGCAAAGATGTCACCGACCTCTTCCTCGGTACCGGCCTCGGGCCGCGCAGCTACGCCATCATAGAGCAGGGCACCGTCAGTCGGCTGGTGGAGTCGCGCCCCGCCGATCTCAAGCTGTTCATGGAGGAGGCGGCGGGTGTCTCCCGTTACAAGGAGCGGCGACGCGAAACCGAGCAGCGCATTCGCCATACCCAGGAGAATCTGGAGCGGCTCGGCGACATTCGCGGTGAGCTGGGCTCCCGCCTCGAACATCTCAAGACTCAGGCCGAGACGGCCGAACGTTACAAGCAACTCAAGAGCCGTTCGCGCGCCGCACGGGCCGAGCTTATCGGTTCCGAGCTGTGGGCGCTGGAGACTCGCCTGGGTGAGGCCAAGGCCGAGCTGGCTCAGGCTGAACAGGCCCTGGCGGCGCTGGATGCCAAGCGCACCCAGGATGAGGGGCGTCACGTTACCCTGTCGGTGGCCCGCCAGGAGGCCCAGGCCGAGCAAGCGAGCCGCCAGCAACAAATTTTTCTCGGTGGTCAGGCCATCGCCCGCCTCGAACAGCAGCAACTTCATCAAACCGAGCTCGGTCGCGACTGGCAGGTCAGGCGTCAGGCGCTTGGCGAGCGGATAGAGGGCATCAGGACACAACTGGCGAGCCAGCAGGAACAGCTGACCGAAGGCACCCTCAAGGGGGAGCAGGAGTCGGCGCGACTCGAACAGTGTGAGCAGTTGCTCACCGAGCAGCAGGGGTTGCGTCTTGCTGCCGGCGAGCAGCTGGAGCAGGCGCGTCAACGCCAGCAGCAGTGGCAACAACAACTTGGCCAGTTGCAGGGGCAGCTCAACCAGACTCGCGCCCAAGTGAACGGTCTGCAGGAGCTGCAAGCCAAGACACGGTTGGCACGGCTCAAGCTGGAGGATGAACGCGCAGGTCCACTCGGCGGGGAAGGGGAGTCGTTGCAGCCCGTGCTCGACGCCCTGGCGTCCGAGCTGGAATGCTCCCGGGCTCGCCACGCCGAGCTGGAGCAGCAGTGGCAGGCCAGCGTGGCTCGCCATGAAGAGTGCAAGTCGCAGCAAAGCCAGCAGAGCGGCCTGCTGCGGGAGCTTGAAGCCCGTCTCACCACTCTTAATCAGATGCTGGGGGAGCAGATGGTGGGGGCTACCCTGGCGGACAATCTGCAGGTGGCGCCCGAGTGGGCGCAGGCGCTTGACAAGGTGCTCGGCCGCTGGCTCACCGCCCAGCCCAGCGACGAGTGCAATCTGGCGCAGAACGGGCTCTGGATTGGTCCATCCCGACCTGCGGTGGCGGGTACCCTGGCGGCCCGGCTTGAGGGGGCGCATATTCCCGCCTTCCTCAACGCCATCTGGCTGGTTGAAGATAGAGACGCAGCGCTGGCCCGCCAGCCTGGCCTCCTGGCCGGTGAGTCGGTACTGACCCCGACCGGAGACTGGTTTGGTCCCAACTGGGCAGATCTCGGCCAGGGCGGGGCACTCGGCACTCTGGCCCTGCTCGGTGAACGTGAGCGATTACACACAGAACTGGCGGCAGGCCAGCAGGCCCTTGGCCTGTTGAATGAACAACTGGGCACTGCCGATGCCACGCGTGCCCAGCTGCACAGTGCCTTCGAACTGAGCCAGCGTACAGTGCGCGAGCAGGAACAGCAGTGGCAGCAACTGCGTGAAGCCTGGAGCCTGCGGGAAGGCCAGCGCCAGGAGCGATTGCAACGGCTCGGTCAGCTTGGCGAAGAGCTGACCAGGCTGGACAAGGAGCAAGCCGACGAGGCGCAGCGGCTGGCAGCGGCATTGCAGCAGCTTGAGCTCGATGAGGAGCGGCTTGGCGAATTGCAGGAACAGGGTGAGCCTTTGACCGAGTCGCTGCAGCTTGCTCAGGAGCGGGCCACCCATGCCGAGCGGGCGGTGGAAGAGGCGCGTCTGCGCCGTGAGCAGCAACAAGCCAGCTGCCAGCGCTGGCAGCTGGAGCAGCAGAATCAGAGCCAGCTCATCAGCCTGCGGGAGCAGGAACTGGCCCGGCTCGTGCTGGAATTGGCCGAACTCAAGGAGCCGGGGGCCACGCCGGGTCAGGATCTGTCGCCCCTGCTGGCCGAGCAACGCAGCCTCGAAGCATTGCAACTTGCCTGCCATCAAAGGCTGGCAGAGTTGGAGCGACAACTGACCGAACTGGAACAGGCACGCAGCGTTGATCACAAGCAGCTGGTGACCTTGCAGGAGAAGCTGGCGACCCTGAGGCTGGAGCGCGAGCGCAACCTGACCCGCCGTCAGGGGTTGCATGAGCAGTTCGAGGAGTTGGGGGTACGGCTGGTGGATCTCGATCAGGCTGTCTTGATCGCCGCCGATCGCGGCAAGTTGCGTCAGGAGATCCAGACGCTGGAGGCACAAGTGGAGGCACTTGGCGCCATCAACCTGGCGGCGCTGGAGGAGTACGAAGAGGCGAAAACCCGCTCAACCTACCTGGAAAACCAGTGTCAGGATCTCGAGCAAGCGCTGGAAACCTTGAGCCAAGCCATTAAAAGAATTGATAAAGAAACACAAATACGCTTCCGTGACACTTTCGATAAGGTCAACGAAGATTTAAAATCCCTCTTTCCAAAAGTGTTTGGGGGAGGCAGTGCCTGGCTTGAGCTGACCTCGGATGATCTTTTGGAGGCCGGAGTGAGCATCATGGCAAGACCTCCGGGTAAGAAGAATGCTACCATTGCCCTGCTTTCCGGGGGGGAGAAGGCGTTAACCGCACTTGCGCTGGTTTTTGCCATCTTCAGACTCAACCCAGCACCATTTTGTCTGCTGGATGAGGTGGATGCACCGCTCGATGAAGTGAACGTCGGTCGCTTCTGTTCTCTTGTCAAAGAGATGTCGAGCACAGTACAGTTCGTTTACATCAGTCATAATAAGGTCTCCATGGAGATGGCTGAGCAGCTGGTTGGCGTTACGATGCAAGAGCCCGGGGTTTCTCGCATTGTGTCGGTCGATATCGGTGAAGCCGTCGCTTTGGCTGAGCAAAACTAGAAAGAGAAGCAGCTAATGCAGGAATTGCGTTACATCTTGGTTGCCCTGGGCGGTATTGCTATTGCGGCATTGCTCATTCACGGGTTGTGGAGCAACAGAAAGAATCGTCAGGCACCGATCAAAGAGAAACCTCTGGGCCGGATGGAATCCAAATCACGGACTCGTGACAATGACGCCTTCGACAACGATGGTGTCGGTCAGGTGCGTGTGGTCAGCGGTAGCCGTCGTGCCGAGCCCAAGCTCCACAGCGAGGAGGCTCGCCAGCCGGATGTCAGCCGCCGTGCGCCCGTCACCGCTTTCGATGACGAGGATGACGAGGTCGAGCTGCCAACCCCTGTGGTGCGCAAGCCTGCCGCTCGCCCGGTTGCCCCGCCCCCCGTCTACGAAGAAGACGAGGAGGAGTTCGAGGAGCCCATCGCCGAGACAGTAGAGGAAGTGCCTGCCGCCCCGGTGCGCAAGCCCGCTCAGGTGATCCGTCGTACCCCGGTACACCGTTCTCGTTCCCAGCGCGAGCCGCTGCTGCAACAGCTGGATGATGAACCTCTGGTCGAGCCGGCCTACGCGACCGCACCTACCTTCGGTGCCCGCGAACCTGCTCATGTGCCAGCGCCTGAGTACAAGCCGCAGCCCCGTTATGTGGCCCCAGAGCCTGCCTACGAGGAGCCTGTGTATGAGGAGCCCGTTGGTGAGCCGCTGATGGATACCCAGCCGGTCGAGAAGATTTGGCAGGATGTCTATGTCATCAACCTGATGGCGCGCCCCGGTCACGATCTGGAAGGGGCGACTCTGCTGGCTTCCCTGATGGCGCTGGGCTTCAAGTTTGGTGAAATGGATATTTTCCATCGCCACGAGGATCTCAACGGCAAGGGTGAAGTGCTCTTCTCCATGATCAACATGGTCAAGCCGGGCACTTTTAATCCGTACCGGATGGAGCAGTTCAACACCCCGGGTGTCTCCCTGTTCATGCAGCTGCCGCTGCGCAGCAATGCAGCCTTTGCCTTCGAGCACATGCTGCAGGCTGCCGACCAGCTGGCCAGCGATCTCGATGCCATGCTGACTGACATGGATCGCAGCCCACTGAGCGACGAGACCATAGCCCGTTACCGGCACGAACTGGCCGCCTACGAGGCTAATCGAGACTAAGACTCCAAGGGGTCGAGTACATCAAAAGTGCGGTACCCAGGTGCCGCATTTTTGTTTGTGCGGTTAACTTATTATTCCAACCACAGTCCGAGACTTTTCCATGAGCGAAACCCTCTCCCGCCACCGTCAACTGTGTGATCTGCTGACCGAATACGGTCATCAGTACTATGTGCTGGATAACCCCACCGTCCCTGACGCCGAATACGATCGCCTGATGCAGGAACTGATCGCGATCGAGACCGAGCACCCAGAACTGAAAACCCCTGCCTCCCCCAGTGTTCGGGTTGGTGGTCAACCCTTGACTGCCTTCAGGCAGGTACGTCACGAGATCCCTATGCTGAGCCTGGACAACGTCTTCAGCAGCGAAGAGTTGCAGGCGTTCGAGCAGCGCATGAAGGATCGCCTGAAGCGGGAGGTGAGCTTCACCTTCTGCTGTGAGCCCAAGCTGGATGGCCTGGCGGTGAGCCTGCTCTATGTGGATGGCCAGCTGGTGCAGGCCGCTACCCGGGGCGATGGTGCGACCGGTGAGGAGATCACCGAGAACGTGCGCACCATCAAGGCGATCCCGCTCTCCCTGCGCGGCAGCGACTGGCCCGCCCGGCTGGAAGTACGTGGCGAGGTGTTTATGCCCAAGGCCGGTTTCGAGGCGATGAATGCCAAAGCACTGGCCGCTGGCGAGAAGGTGTTCGTCAACCCGCGCAATGCCGCGGCTGGCAGCCTGCGTCAGCTCGATTCCCGCATCACCGCCAGTCGTCCGCTGAACTTCTACGCCTATGGCGTCGGGGTGGGCGGCGATCAGCTGGGGGATTCCCATTTCGGCCGCTTGTGTCAGCTCAAAGCCTGGGGCCTGCCCATGAGCCCGGAGGTGAAACTCAAGGAAGGCGCGGCCGGATGCCAGGCCTTCCACGACGATATTCTGGCCCGCCGCGGCGAGCTGGCCTACGAGATAGACGGCGTGGTTTACAAGGTCGATGCCATCCCCGTGCAAGAAGAGCTGGGCTTTGTGGCCCGCGCTCCCCGTTGGGCCACTGCCCACAAGTTTCCGGCCCAGGAGGAGATGACACTGCTCGAGAATGTCGAGTTTCAGGTGGGTCGTACCGGCGCCGTGACCCCGGTTGCCAAGCTTAAACCCGTGTTTGTCGGTGGCGTCACCGTCTCCAACGCGACTCTCCACAATGCCGACGAGATTGAACGCCTTGGTGTCATGATCGGCGATACCGTGATCGTGCGCCGGGCAGGGGATGTGATCCCGCAAATCGTTGCCGTGGTGGAGGCCCAGCGCCCCGCGGATGCCCGCGAGATCCTCTTTCCTACCCAATGTCCGGTCTGTGGCTCGGCGCTGGAGCGGCTGGAAGGGGAAGTGGTCACCCGCTGCTCAGGCGGTCTGTTCTGCGAGGCGCAGCGCAAGGAGGCGATCAAGCACTTCGCGGCGCGGCGTGCCATGGATGTGGATGGCCTTGGCGACAAAATTGTCGAGCAACTGGTAGACAAGGGGCTGGTGAAGACACCGGCAGACCTGTTCAGCCTCAACGCCATCCAGCTCGCCGGCCTTGAGCGGATGGGCCAGAAATCAGCACTCAATCTGGTGGCGGCCATCGATGCTGCGCGCAGCACTACCCTGCCGCGTTTCTTGTTTGCCCTGGGTATTCGCGAGGTGGGGGAGGCGACAGCGCTGAACCTGGCCAACCATTTCCTCACTCTGGATGCCCTGCGTGCCGCCACAGTGGAGCAGTTGCTGGCGGTGGCGGATGTGGGGGAGGTGGTGGCCAAGCACGTCTATTACTTCCTGCGTCAACCCCATAACGTCGAGGTACTGGAAGCCTTGCTGGCCGCCGGTATCCACTGGCCTGTCATCGAGAAGAAGGAAGCAAGCGAGCAGCCCTTTGCCGGCAAGACCTTTGTGCTGACCGGCACTCTCAACCTGCTCTCTCGCAACGATGCCAAGGCGGCGCTGCAGGCGCTGGGGGCCAAGGTAGCCGGGTCTGTGTCGGCCAAGACAGATGTGCTGGTGGCGGGGGAAGCGGCCGGTTCCAAGCTGGCCAAGGCCCAGGAGCTCGGCATCACCATCTGGACCGAAGAGCAGTTACAGGCAGCCCTTCAGTCATGATCTGGCGATGACGATACGCTGAAAATAACAAACTCGGCCATCCAGCCGGGTTGTTGTTTCAGGGCGTTAGTCGCGCCACTGGGTTTTGCCTTGCCACTTCTCTGGCACCGTCAGCTGCCAGCGGGCCAGCTCGTGCTTGCTGAACACATACTCGCCCCGCACGGCGGCACGGGGGGCCAGCATTCTGGGCTGGGCACCCGCCAGTATGGCGTTGACGAGCTCTGCTGCTTTCGCTCCCTGATCGCGGCCATCCAGCACCAGGCCACCTATGGCCTTGCCCGTACCCACCGAAAACTCCCAGAAGCAGAACAGGGGCACAGGGCTTTGCACACTGGCCCAGGCCAGGACTGTCTGTTCGCTCACATGTTTGCCTGTATCGTCCACCAGCGTGTGGTAGAGACCGATGAAGATGGCGTCGTAGCCATTTCTTTTGGCGTTGAGCACAGCCTCCTGCCAGAGGCTGTAATCGCCGATGAGCTGGCTGTTGACCCGGGTCTGGCCGACCCGCAGGTCGGTCTGGGTCTTGAATTCATCTTCAATGGCGGTGAGCGCCACGTTGCTGGAATCAAACAGCACCAGCGCCTTCTTGATGCCGCCCATCAGCTGGCTCATTTCGCTGATGTTGCGTTTGAGCAGGGGACGCTCCAGCACGCCCGTGATCTTGGGATGGCCGACCAGTCCCTTGTGGCGCGGGTTTTCGTTCATGCCGAGAAACACCACGGGCGTACCGAGAGAGGCAATCTCGGTGGCCAGGTAATTGATGGCGTTGTCGTCGCCGAGCACCACCAGATCGGGCTTGAGCTGCCGGTAGAAGGCGAGAGCCTGCTCGGCCATCAGGTCGAACTCGTCATGGGGACGGCGCTTGGTATCCATGTAGAAGTGGCTGATGTGGTGCTTGCCGTTCAGATGGGTTTGCAGGCTGGCGTTGTAACTCTGATCCCACAGGTATTCGGCGTGATAGCTGCTGATCACCAGGATCTCGGCAGCCCACAACCGGCAGGGGAGTATACACAGCAGCAGTAGCAGGGTCTTGGCCATGTCGGCTCCCATTGAGAAAGATGATACCTGACTCATTATGGGCATTTTGCACCGATACGCCCTCGTCAATGACTGTCGCAGGGGGATCTTTTTTTGGGCCCGTACCCTATGGCACGCCAGCCCGCAGCAGGCTTGGGGATCGCCTTGAATGGGGCTGTTTTTCACTGGTCGGGAACTGCGCCACTCGCCTCAAACCCTGTTCTGGATCAAGAAATGAGGCCGCGCTTTGGTGCCTAATAGACACCACATATAGGGACGCATTCATATAAAACACCTATATGTTGTGTTATTAAGCTGTGTACAAGCTGTTCTCTTCTCATCGTCAGCCCTGGCTTGTCAAGCCTCGGCTGAATTTATTTGCGCCCAGGACGAGGCGTGGAGAAGGGCACCAAACAAGGGTAAGCCGAAGGCGATAGCCTGGCCTTTTAAACGGGGAAAACGCATGAAACCGGTTGTGATCAAACGTGATGGATGTCGCGCACCATTCAATGCCCAGCTGATTGCCGAGGCAGTGGGCCGAGCGGCAGAGGCGGTCAGCCAGGCCAATCCGACCCTGGGTGAGCGCGTTGCCGCCGCCGTCACTCAGGAGCTGGAAGGGCGTGGCGAGGTGGATATCCACGAGATCCAGAACCGGGTCGAGAACCATCTGATGGCTTCCGACGACAAGGCCATTGCCCGTGCCTATATCGAGTATCGTCACGACCGGGATCAGGCTCGCGAGGCCCGCGGCCGTCTGGCTCAGGAGATCCGTGGCCTGGTGGAGCAGACCAACGCGGCCCTGCTCAACGAGAACGCCAACAAGGATTCCAAGGTGATACCGACCCAGCGCGACCTGCTGGCCGGTATCGTCGCCAAGCATTACGCCACCAGCCACATGCTGCCCCGCGACGTGGTGCAGGCTCATGAGAGCGGCGATCTGCACTTCCACGACCTCGACTACTCACCCTTCTTCCCCATGTTCAACTGCATGCTGATCGATCTGAAGGGGATGCTGACCCACGGCTTCAAGATGGGCAATGCGGAGATAGACACCCCCAAATCCATCAGCACGGCCACCGCCGTGACCGCCCAGATCATCGCCCAGGTGGCGAGCCACATCTATGGCGGCACCACCATCAATCGCATCGACGAGGTGCTGGCGCCCTATGTAACCATCAGCTGGCAGAAACACAGGGAAGTGGCCGAGGAGTGGGGGATCAAGGACGTGGACGCCTACGCCATGGCCCGTACCGAGAAGGAGTGTTACGACGCCTTCCAGTCGCTGGAGTACGAGGTCAATACCCTGCACACCGCCAACGGCCAGACTCCCTTCGTCACTTTCGGCTTCGGCCTTGGCGACAGCTGGGAGTCCCGCATGATCCAGGGCGCCATCCTCGGCAACCGCATCGCCGGCCTTGGCAAGAACAGAAAGACCGCCGTGTTCCCGAAACTGGTGTTCGCCATCAAGGATGGCCTCAACCACAAACAGGGCGATCCCAACTACGACATCAAGCAGCTGGCGCTGGAGTGTGCCTCCAAGCGCATGTATCCGGACATCCTCAACTACGACCAGGTGGTCAAGGTGACCGGCTCCTTCAAGACCCCCATGGGCTGTCGCTCCTTCCTCGGGGCTTATGAGGAAAATGGTGAACTGATCCATGAAGGGCGCAACAACCTGGGGGTAGTCAGCCTCAACTTGCCGCGCATCGCCCTGAAATCCCGCGACGAGGCGGATTTCTGGGACAAGCTGGATGCCGCCCTGCGAGTGGCCAAGACGGCACTCATGTACCGCATCAGCCGCCTCGACGGCGTCAAGGCGCGGGTCGCCCCCATCCTCTATATGGAAGGGGCCTGCGGGGTGCGGCTGAAGGCAGATGACAATGTCAGCGAGATCTTCAAGCACGGTCGCGCCTCCATCTCGCTCGGCTATATCGGGGTACACGAGACCATCAACGCCCTGTTTGGCACCGATGTCCATCTGTTCGACAGCGACATCCTGCGCCAGAAGGCCGTCGCCATCATAGCGCGGCTCAAGGCGGCCACCGACGAGTGGAAAGAGGAGACAGGCTACGGTTTCAGTCTCTACTCCACCCCGAGCGAGAACCTCTGTACCCGTTTCTGCCGCATCGATGCCAAGGAGTTTGGCGTGGTGGCTGGTGTGACCGACAAGGGTTACTACACCAACAGCTTCCACCTCGACGTGGAGAAGCAGGTCAACCCGTACGACAAGCTGGACTTCGAGGCGCCCTATCCGCCCATCGCCAGCGGCGGCTTCATCTGCTACGGCGAGTACCCCAATATCCAGCACAACCTCGAAGCGCTCGAAAACGTCTGGGACTACAGCTATGACAAGGTGCCCTACTACGGTACCAACACGCCCATTGACGAGTGCTACGACTGCGGCTTTACCGGCGAGTTCGAGTGCACCTCCAAGGGCTTCACCTGCCCGCGCTGCGGCAACCACGATCCGGCCAAGGTGTCTGTGACCCGCCGTGTCTGCGGCTACCTCGGCAGCCCGGATGCGCGCCCCTTCAATGCGGGCAAGCAGGAAGAAGTGAAACGCCGCGTCAAGCATATGTAAGCGCAGCAGCGATAAAGCGCTGGCCCCTGACCCAAGGGGCCATTTTCATTGGAGGGTGGCAGACGTTGCCGTTGTCCCATGAACAAGGCAGGAAACAAGCGATGCACTACCACCAATACTACCCGGTCGATGTGATCAACGGGCCCGGCACCCGCGCCACCCTGTTTGTGTCGGGTTGCGAGCATCAGTGTCCGGGTTGCTACAACCAGAGCACCTGGCGACTCGATGGCGGCAAGCCGTTTGATGAGGCCATGTGCGATCGCATCATCCAGGATCTCAACGACACGCGCATCAAACGGCGTGGTCTGTCGCTCTCCGGCGGCGATCCGCTCCACCCCGCCAACGTGCCCCAGGTGCTGGCGTTGGTGAAGCGGGTGCGGGCCGAGTGCCCCGGCAAGGACATCTGGTGCTGGACCGGCTATCTGCTCGGCGAACTGTCAGAGGCCCAGCGTGAGCTGGTCGCCCTGCTGGACGTGCTGGTGGATGGCAAGTTCGAGAAGGCGCTGGCAGATCCCGGTCTGCTCTGGCGTGGTAGCAGCAACCAGCAGATCCACGACCTCAAGGCCTGGCGCGAGCAGTTGGGGGAGCGGATCCCCTGTTTGACTCAGGTGTGAGAGCCGCGAGTGGGCCCTTGTTTCGTTTGCAGTTGAGGTCAAGGCTGTTTATGGTGAGCGCATCCCGAACCGTGAAACATCTTTGATGAGGAAGTGCGAGATGAACAATCTGCTCAAGATACTGCTGGCCATCTTTTTGCCTCCGGTATGCGCCTTTATCCAGGTAGGCTTCAGCCTGCACTTTTTGATCAACATAGTACTGACTCTGCTCGGCGGCCTGCCAGGTATGGTGCATGCGCTCTGGCTGGTGGTGAGCGACAAGCGCGCCTGAACGAGGCAAGCGGACACAGGTTGCGTGCTATCGCTGTGAAGATGGTCGCTTGTCTGGATACAGAGGTTAAATAGCAAAATCCCGGCCAGGCCGGGATTTTTCATTACTGCTGTTTGCAGTCGTTGTAGACGCTCTGCCACTCGCCGTTCTTGTCGCGCATTTCGACGAAGCCTTCATTTCCCTTGTTCCACCAGACGGCCTCATGCTCATCGGTATAGCGGGCGCCGGAGGCTGAAATGGTTTGTGGCAGTGTGTAATCCTTGCCATCTGGCAGTGCCAGTTTGATGAAATTCAGGCTCTGGTCGGAAAGGGCAAAGTAGCTCACTTGCACCTTCTTGTTCTGCTCGCACTGATAGGTGATGGGCTCGCCGCCGGTCACGCTCAATGTGGAGGCTCCGCGTTCGCAACCGCTCAGCAGAGCCAGGGTCGTGATGCCCAGCAAGAGTATATTGGCGTGTTTCATCTTGAATTCTCCATCGGTGTCATCCGGGCTCGAGCCTAACAGGTTGAGGAGAAGGTTCAATGCTCAATTGTCTCTATTGCGTCTATATGCGTCCCGAGGCAGGGCGCAGGGGGCGAAATGCATTCAATGCAGGCCCAGGCTGTGTTCGAAGTCGCGTACCAACGTCTCATAGGTGCCGTTGTTCTTGATCTTCTGCAGCCCTTCCTCGAAGCGTTTTGCCATGGCTTCTCCCTGGGGATGGGCACGGGAGAAGGCGAGCCAGAAGCCATCGGTGGAGATCTTGCCTACCTTGACGACCCGGCCGGTCAGTGCTTTCTGCTGGATCTTGAGATAGCCAGGCATCTCGTTCATCAGTATGTAGTCGACCCGTCCGCGTACCAGCATCTCTATGATCTGGGCATCCGATTTGGCCTGAAAGCGGGTGATCCTGGGGTTATCCATGAAATCGGTGGGATAGGTGTAACCCAGGGTAATGCCCACCGTCTTGCCCTCCAGGGCGGTGAGTTTGAGGTCATGGTGCCCGCCGCCTGCGAGGGCGAAGATGGCGAGATCCTCCTCGAACATGGGGGTCTCGTGCCAGTGGTACTGATAGCGGTTCTCCTCTGTGATGGTGGCATTGAAACAAGCCAGCACCTTGTCGCTCTTGGCTTCGTGCATGCAGCGGGCGAAGGGAATGGTACGAAACTCAAGCGCTATGCCCTCGATGGCGAACACCGCTTTCACCAAGGCCGGTGCCAACCCCTGTGGCTGGCCGCTTTCCTTGTCCAGCGCGCAATAGGGGGCCCAGTCATCTTCGGCTGCGACAAGCACTGGATTGGCCCAGACGCTGCTCATCCCGAGCAAAAGACCAAACGCCAGCCAGCCTCCGTGTACTCGTGCCATTGTGTCTCTCCTGCTGCTATTGCGAACGGCTCTTGCAAGCATAGTGGCTGCAGTCACAAGACCCGCTGTGCCAGCTTGCAAAATGCAGACAAAAAAACGCCCCGGTAGGCATAACGGGGCGAAAAGCAGCACATCCTTGAGCTAACAACAGGGGGTCAATAGCCGAAACGAGTGGCCTCGAAACGGTTAAGCAGTCGGTGAATGAGATAGCAGGCCAGCAAGGTGGCAACGATGGCAAACAATATGCTGCTGACCCGGTAGAGTGCGCTGAATACCAGATCGTTGCCCGGCGTCAGGTACTGGCCAAACAGGATGCCGAGAGTGGTGAGGGCGCCAAAGCCGACGCCTGAGCCGCTGGCTTCCTTCACATGGGCGTAGCTGAACAGCATGGTCCCGAGCCAGAGCATGGGGGCGACCAGCAACAGCAAACCTGACCAGTCGTAGAGTACCAGCTGGCTGACGAGACCAAAGCTCACGCCGAGCAGTGTGCCCATTGCCCGTTTGCGGGCATAGCTCAAGGCCCCGTTCCAGTGCATGGGAAACAGCAGCAGCAGTGTGGTGGCCTGAGCAGACATGGAGTCACGCAAGTCGAAGATCTGGAACACCATGAAGGAGAGGGTGGCTATGCTGGCACCGAGCAGGGCCTCGTGTCGCATCCGGTGCGGTGCCTTGGGGGCCGCCGCAGGCTTGGGTCGCTCCTCTACATCCGGGATCAGCGCCGTCATCAGGTAGGCGATGAGTACCGACAGTATGCTGGCCCACAGGTTGCTGAAGATGAGGTCGTTCAGATCGGTCTGCGGGTAGCTGGCAAAGTGCAGCATTATGCTCAGACTCAGCACACCGTTGGCCCCGAACAGAAACAGGCTGCCCCGGGACATGGCGGCGAAACGGTAGAGAAACAGCAAAAAGGCGATGGGGATCATCAGGCCGGGATGACTGCCAAACAGCCCGCCCAGCAGACCGACTTCCACCCCGCAGATGACGGCGGCAGCTATCAGCTGGCGTGCCGCATGGCCGTTCATCACTGGCACCATGCCCAGCAGCAATACCGGTGTCACTGTGTAGAAGACGCCGTAGTTCCAGCCAAACAACTTGCAGAGCAAAAAGCCGGTGGTGCTGCCAAAGGCGATGCGCAGACATTGACGCAGTTCGTTGGCGGTGAGGGGCCTGTGCCACAGATTCATCACTGCCACCTTAGTAGATATAGTGCAACAGGCTGAGCAGACGGATCTGGCCGCGGGCAAACAGCGCGCTTAGCGCGTTGTCCGGCAGCAGTTGCACCGTGGCGCGGGCGCCAGCCGGCAGGTGTGCCGGCAACTGCTCAAGGGTCAGATGCAGGCGCAGGCGCTGGGCATCCCGGACCCAGCGATCCGATTCGGTGGGGCTGGCCAGCAGGCCGTTGGCATCGAACTGGCCGGCGCTGACGCCGGCATCCAGGCTGGTGACCCGGGCTGGATAGAGCTTGCCCGGCTCGCCATCGAAGGCGACCAGTGCCTGGCTGTCCGTGTTGACGTGGCGCAGACTCTTCTCGCGAAAATCGGCGATGATGTCTACTTGCTCGGAGACCAGCGCCAGCAGCGGCGCACCCGCCGCGGCGAAGCTGCCCGGCTTGAGTTGCAGGTTGGTGATGATGCCATCCTGGCTGGCGTGTACCTGGCTGTAGGCGAGGTTGAGCTCGGCCTGGGCCAGGTGATTGCGAGCCTGGCGCAGCAGCAGGTTGTCGTCACCGTGCAGACCGCGGTTCACCTGGGCCTGAGTCATGCGGGCCTTGCTGGCCAACAAGTTGGCCTGGGCGGTGCGAAATGCGCTGTCGGCGTCGTCTTTTTGCTGCTCAGAGACCATGTGGCGACGATAGAGGGCGTCGATACGCTCCGCCTCCCGCAGCTTCAGGGAGGCCTGGGTTTGCAGCGAGCTGAAATCGGCGGCGGCGGCGTTGAGGGTGGCGTCGAGCTGGCGGTTCTGCTGCTCGGCCTGAGCCAGTGCGAGGCGGGCCTGCTCCACCGCCAGTTCAAACGGGGCGGGATCGAGTGAGAACAGCAGATCCCCCTGTTTGACATGCTGGTTGTTGCCAACGGCAACCTGTATCACCTTGCCACTGACCTGGGGTGCCATCTTGGTCACGACACGGGTAGCCATGGCTTGCGGGGTGAGCGGCATCTTGATGTCAGCCAGCAGGAAGTAGCCAAAGACCAGAATAAAGGCGCCCATGGCCCATTTTATCCAGCGTTTGAATTGTTGATCCGGGGTCATCTTATTCTCTCTCTTCACTCTGTGAACCTATCTTGCCGAGGGCGTTGGCACAGATGCGGTGCACTATGTCTTCAAATTGTTCCAGCTCCCGCTGGCTGATGCCGGCGAGCAGGTCACGGCGTATATCCATGATGCGATCCTCTATCTTGTCGAGCAGCGCCTTGCCAGCCGGAGTCAGGGTGACGATGCGGGCCCGTTTGTCCTGGCTGCAGCAATGGCGTTCGACCAGTCCATGCTCCTCCAACTGACCCAGAGTGCGCATCAGGGACGGCAGCTCTATCTCCAGCGCTTCGGCAAGGGTCTTCTGGCTGAGATGACCACCGAGGCGGCTGAGTTTCCAGAGTGCTGTCCAGCGTGGATGGGTCAGACCCAGGGGCGCCAGTTCCAGGTCTGCCACTGTGCGCCACAGTCGATGCAGTCGTCCGACCCGCTCGGCGAGGGACAACTCGCGCAACATTTCCAGATCCTTCATCATGAGGTGCTCTCCATTTACTTAGCCTGCTAAGCATTGTAGTTATTTAGCAGGCTAAGTAAATAGTGTGATCAAGATCTTGTTTATGAAAATGAGAAATGAGTTTCTTATGAGGCTTTACCTGGTCAGTGAAGGGGGTCGTAAGGGGCTGTCTGTGTCTGAAATACGCACAGGGTGTGTCAAATCGGGTGAAATACTCTGGCTGGAGAAATAAACACCGGCTTGCTGGGGAGGCAAAAATAAGGAAGGGATCCCGTTTACTATTATTTTCTGGTCAGCAAGGTGTCATATAAATTCGGCAGTCTGTTTTTTATCCACTAATATTGATGGGTCAGCTAAACAGGGAGACGATAGCTGTGGAACGATATGAATCGGGTGACGCCCATTTCTCAATCGAGAGTCTGCTGGTCGATGTCGAATATAGTGCCGAAATCCATTATGGCTTCAGCCGGGAAGGAAGCGATATCTGTCATGAATTTGACCCTGCCAATATTCCATTGTTATTAGCAGAATAGGCCAACCGAACAGGTTTAAATGAGGCGCTGGCTGTCAAGGTGTGACTGACAGGTGGGCACTCTTTGCCCGTCTGCACAGTCTTGTCAGTTGAAAATACACGCTATGGCGCTGTGTTGATAGTGCATCCCCGGCATGACATACAAGTTGCCAGTCATCCTTGCCTGCCCTGTTATCCACCTGCATACGGGCAGGTCATGTCAGTTTTGCGATCGTCAGGATCATGGCATCTCTGATATGGATGATCAGCATGAATATGACGCGACTGTCATCAGCCTGCTGCCCGTTTACTCCCTCTCTTTCCATGGATAACACTTAATCTGAGCCTCACCATTGCCAGCCAAGTGAGGGTCAAACCTTGTCCGCATTCGTTTATTTCTGTGTGTATACCCAATCTTTCAGATGTTGTGAATGGGGACGCTGTCTTGTATTGGACGACAGCATCCTCGCCATAGCGTTTAAGATTTTAATGTTTTTATATGTCTTTGTAGCGGGGCTAACCGACAGGCGGGGGGAGGATCACTAGAGTAGCGCCACCTCACACGCTGGAGCATAACAATGAAAAACCTCTCTACCCCGAAAGCCGCCCCCTGGGGCAGTCAACAAATAGCCGGCATGCCCATGATGATCTTCCTCGGGCTTGCCACCTGCGTGCTTTTCTCCGGCTGGAACGGCTCACTGCCGCTCGGCATGGTCGGGGCATTGGCACTGATGTTCGTGCTGGGCACCCTGCTCTGCGAGCTGGGTGAGCGCATCACCCCCATACGTGAATACCTGGGCGGTGGCACCATACTCGCCATTTTCGGCGGTGCTGCTCTGTTTGAATACAGGATCCTGCCGGTCGAAGCGGGTCAGGTGATCATCGGCTTCATGAAGGAGGGGGGCTTTCTCAACTTCTTCATTGCCAGTCTGGTGACGGGCTCAGTGCTGGGCATGAGCAGTGCGCTGTTGAAAAATGCCGCCATGCGTTACCTGCCGGTGATCCTGGGCGGTGTTGCAGTGGCGCTGCTGAGTGTCGGTCTGGTCGGCTCCCTGATGGGCTATGGCTTCAAGAATGCGGTGCTGCTCATAGGTTTGCCCATCATGGGTGGCGGCATGGGCGCAGGTGCCGTGCCCCTGGTGGAGATCCTCTCGGGCCCGATGCAGATGTCCAGCGCCGACCTGCTGTCACGCATGGTGCCTGCCGTTGTGATCGCCAATACCCTGGCCATTCTGGTGGGCACTCTGCTGGTACGCCTGGGCCGTCGTTATCCCTCCCTGACTGGCAATGGCCAGCTGATGATCAATCAGAGCAGCCAGAATGTGGCCGAAGAGCAGGTCCAGGCGCCGACGCTGGAAAGCCTCGGCATGGGGCTCTTCATCAGCTCCAGCATGTTCGTGCTGGGTTCACTGCTGGGCAACTTCATCCCCATGCATCCCTTCGCGCTCATGATACTGGCGGTGGCCTTCATCAAGGTGAGTGGCGTGCTGCCGCGTCGCTACGAGCAGGCGGCGGCCGACTGGTACCAGTTCGTCGTGACCAATCTGACGCCCTCCCTGCTGGTGGGCATAGGGGTCGCCTATACCAGCATCCCGGAACTCATCAGCGCCTTTTCCGTCAGTTACTTCGTGTTGGTGCTGGTGACTGTGGTCGGCGGCGCCCTGGGGGCGGCCCTGGTGGGGCGTATGATAGGTTTCTATCCCATAGAGGCGGCCATCACAGGCGGTCTGTGCATGGCCAACATGGGGGGCACGGGCGATGTGGCCGTGCTGTCGGCGGCCCAGCGCATGAAGCTGATGCCGTTTGCCCAAATATCTTCCCGTCTCGGGGGCGCCGTCATGTTGATCCTGGCCACCCTGCTCATCTCGCTGCTGGCATAAGGAATCGACAATGAACGACATCATGATGGGCACCAGCCTGCCCTATGCCGAACGCAAGCGACAGGGCCTGATGGGGCGCATGCCCCATAAAGAGGAGTCCCTGGCCCAGCAACGGCGCCGCATTTACCGTCTGGTCTCTGCCATGCAGAGCCCGTTCGACCAGCACCTGCTGCTGCGCCAGCTGCAAGAAGACAACCCTGTGCTGTTTTACGATCTGGTGCGCCACCACCTGCCTGAGCTCTTGCCCATTATTTACACCCCGGTAGTAGGGGAGGCATGCCAGCGCCACAGCGACCTCTATCTGCGCAGCCACGGTCTTTATCTCTCCTGGCATGACAGAGACGATCTGGACGCCATCTTCGCCGCGGTGGAGCAGGAGGTGGACGTCATCGTCATCTCCGACGGTGAGCGGGTGCTGGGGCTCGGCGATCTTGGTATCGGCGGCATGGGGATCTGCATCGGCAAACTGGCGCTCTACTCCGCCGCTGGCGGCATCAACCCGGCGCGCACCCTGCCGTTGTGCGTCGATGTGGGCACCAACAATCCCGAACTGCTGGAGGATGACTCCTACCTCGGCTGGCAGGCCAACCGGGTGGATGGTGAATCCTATTACCACTTCATGGACAAGGTGGTGGCGGCCATTCGCATGCGCTGGCCCCAGGTGGTGTTGCAGTTTGAAGACTTCGCCGGCAAGCATGCCGCCAATCTGCTGGCCCGTTATCGAGATGAGCTGTGCATGTTCAACGACGACATCCAGGGAACGGCTGCGGTGGCTTCGGCCTGCGTGCTGGCGGGCTTGCAGCAGGCGGGCACTACCCTGGCTGACACCCCTGTGCTCATCGTCGGCGCCGGCTCGGCGGGGTGCGGCATCGCCGCCATGCTGGCCCAGCTGGCGGGCAGCCCGGATCGGGTGCAACTGTTTGATCAAGATGGGCTGGTCTGCCTGGATCGCGCCAATCTGACCCCATCCCAACGACCTTTTGCCCGTCCGGCGCAAGAGGCTTGCGCCGCCCTGCCTGCGCTCATTGAGCGGCTGCGCCCTGGCGTGCTGATCGGGGTGAGTGGCCAGGGCGGGCTCTTTACCGAGGCCGTGCTCAGGGCCATGGGGGAGGTGTGCGAGCGCCCCGTGATCCTGCCGCTCTCCAACCCAACCCGCAGTGCCGAAGCGACGCCGGAGCAGGTGTGGCAGGCCACCGACGGCCGCGCTCTGCTCGCCACCGGCAGCCCCTTTGCCCCAGTCACTGTGGCGGGGGAGGCGCGGGTAGTCTCCCAGTGCAACAACGTCTATGTCTTCCCCGGCATTGGTCTGGGGGCCTGCGCCGTCAAGGCGCGCCGCATCAGTGACGGCATGCTGCAGTGCGGGCCGTGGGCGCCTATCCGCTGGCTGAGGGGCGATTGTTGCCTCCCATCGAGCAGGTGGGGGAGGTGGCCCGCGCGGTCGCAAGGGCGGTGGCGCTGACTGCCCGTGACGAAGGGCTGGCGGATTTTGTCGGTGATCCCGCGCCACTGATTGACCAGACCTGGTGGCGCCCGCACTATTGGTCCGCTTCCTGATGTTGCAAGGCTAATCGATGAAACTGCGCCACCAACTGGTCACCCTCTCTCTGGGGCTGTCACTGCTGCTGATCGTGATCCTGGGCAGTCTGCTCGCCCTCTTTATCCGCCACCTGCTGGAGAGCAATCTGCAGGAGAATGGCGCCGATCTGGCGCGGGTGCTGGCGGCGGACAGCCGGGTGGTGCAGGCCTTGCAGCAGGGTAGCGATCCCGGTTTGCGCGACTATGTTGAGGGGATCAGCAATCGCACCGACGCCGCCTACATGGTGGTGACCGACGAACACGCCCGCCGCCTCAGTCACCCCTCGCCCGAGCTCATCGGCGGTCTCTTCCGTGGTGAAGATATCTGGCCGGCCCTCCATGACCGGCTCAGCTACTGCTCAGAGGACGAGGGCACCCTCGGCCCGGCCATCCGCTGCTTTGCTCCCGTGCTCGGGCCCGATGGCCGTGCCATGGGGGCCGTGGTGGTGGGTTACCTGATGCGGACTGTGGAAGGCATCTATCTGGAGCGGATCGCCCTGCTGGTTAGCGCCATCCTTGCCGTGCTGGGGTGTGGTCTCTTGCTGGCGCTCTGGGTGCAGCACCTGTTGCGCCGCACCCTGCTGGATCTGGAGCCCGAGGCCATCGTCAATCGCTTCGTGCTGCAAGAGCTGGTGCTGGAGCACATCTCAGAGGGGGTGATAGCGCTCGACAACAGGGGCAACATCCGCATGCTCAACAGCGCCGCCTTCTATCAACTGCGCCTGCCGGGCACAGGGCGTCATGCCCTGCTGGGGCAGTCGCTCGCCGAGTTGTCGCCGCCGCTGGCACCTGCCCTGACCCAGGTCGAGACCGAGCTCGGCTTTACCGTGCACGGAGAATCCTTCGTGGGCCGCTGGCAGGCGGTGGAGGGCAAGGTGCCAGGGCGCCTGCTGATCTTCAGTCGCCCCGAGGTAACTGGCAGCCTCGGCATGCAGGTGACTCATCTGCGCCAGTATGCCGAGATGCTGCGGATGCAGACCCACGAGTTCGCCAACAAGCTGAGCAGCCTCTCCGGCCTGTTGCAGCTTGGTCATGTGGATCAGGCGGTGGAGCTCATTCAGCAGGAGAGCGAGGCTTGCCAGACCATGTTGCAGGGTCTGTTGCGAGCCATCGAGGACAAGCCGGTGGCGGGGCTCATTCTCGGCAAGTTCAGCCGGGCGCGGGAGCTGGGGGTGGAGCTGGTGCTGGATCCCGACTCGGCGCTGGCGGAGTATCCGGCGGCCGTGTCGGCGGATCTCATCACCCTCATCGGCAACCTGCTGGACAACGGCATTCGCGCCGCCTGGGCGCGGCGCAAGCTGTGTCCGCCTCGGGTGCTGATTTCCCTCAACGATTTTGGCCGCCGGCTGGTGATAGAGGTGGAGGACAGCGGTGAAGGGGTGGACGAGGCGCTGGCGGATCATCTGTTTGATTACGGCATCAGCCGCCAGACCGGCGATCACGGGGTTGGCCTCTTCCTGGTCAAGGAGACGGTGGCCAGGCGAGGGGGTGTGATAGAATGGCGACGCACCGCCGAACAGACAACCTTGTTCGGTATCTACTTGAATAAAAACCAATTGGTGTGATCTATGGAGCCCATTTTCACTCTGGTGATCGAGGATGACGAACGGATAGGATCCATTCTGGCCGAGCTGGTCTCCTCCACCCCCGGATTTTCCCTGCTGGGTCGGGCCGAAAGCCTGACCCAGGCCGATCTCATGATGCGTGCGACCGAACCACAACTGCTGCTGGTGGATATCTCATTGCCCGATGGCTCGGGCCTGGAGTGGGTGAACCGGCTGCGCAGCCACAACCGCGAGGCCTACGTCATCATGGTAACCGCCTCCTGCGATGTTGAGACCATACAGCAGGCCCTCAACCTGGGGGTGCAGGATTACATCATCAAGCCGCTGCGGCTGTTTCGCATCCAGCAGAGCCTGGACGAGATCCTCACCCTGCACAGGCGCATCTGCGAGCGCGGCTCCCTGGAGCAGAGCGATCTGGATCGGCTGATGGGCAAGGGGCGCCCCCAGGCCAGAGAGGTGCGCGATACCCCAAAGGGGATCGACGCCATCACCTTGCGCCAGGTGCTGGAGCTGCTGGCCGGCGAGCCGGATACCGCATTTTCCACCGATACGGTGGCGCTGCGGCTGTCGCTGAGCCGCACCACGGCGCGCCGCTACCTGGAGTATCTGGAGTCGGAAGACCGGGTCGATGTGGATCTCAACTACGGTCAGCGTGGCCGGCCAGAGCGGCGCTACCACTGGCGCCGGGGCAACTGAGCCCGCGTTTTTTGCGCGCAGATACAATACAAGAAGGGAGCCTCGGCTCCCTTCTTGCTGTCTGCCTGTTGCCATATGCTTTGCAGCCCTTCCTAACCAGCCTTGTTCACAGTACGCCCAGAGGGAAAGGGTGGAGGGCTGATTCGGCCTCTTCAAACAGCTGGATCAGGTGATCCGCGACGGCCCGCACCCGTCTGGAGTGGGCGAGATCTGTGTGGATCACCAGCCAGATCGGCTGATCCACCCCCAGCTCTGGCAGGAGGCAGATGAGGTCCGTCTCTTTGGCCAGATAATGGGGCAGTACCGCCAGCCCGAGACCGGCGGTGGCGGCGGCCAGCTGGGCCGACAGGGTATTGGTCTCCACCCTGCAGGGGCGCCCACGCAGCATGCGCGCAATCCATTTGGCGGCGGGCAAATGGCTATGGGATTCCCCCCAGCCGATAAAGGCATCCTCATCGAAGCTGGCGGCATCTGTGCCCGGATGACGGCAATCGACATAGCTGCTGGCCCCATAGAGGCCGAAGCCCAGGGTGCCCAGCCGCTTGATGGTGACGTTGCCGGCGTCAGGTTTGACCATGCGCACGGCCAGGTCGGCATCGCGCCTGTGCAGGTTCACCGTTTGCACGCCTGTGACCAGCTCCACCCTCAGGTCGGGATGAATGGCAAACAGCCTGGCCAGGGAGGGGATAATGAGCGGATTGGCCAGATTGTCTGCGGTGGAGAGGCGTACGCATCCGGCCACTTGTCCCTGCTGCTGCCCGGCTTCGCCAAAGGCATGCCCGGCATGTTCCAGCGCTTCGGCCCGCGCCAGCAGGGCATCCCCATCGTCGGTCAGCCGATAGCCGTGCTGATGACGACTGAACAGCGGCAGACCCAGTGCCGACTCCAGGCGATCCAGCCGGCGAGAGACGGTGGCAATGCCCATGTCAAGGGCGAGGGCGGCGCCACTCAAGGTGCCGCTGCGGGCGATGGCCAGAAAGACCCTAGCGTCATCCCATAGCAAGAGAGCGTTCATGTATCTTCCAAAATCGGAAAGCCGACTACCAATCTAGTCTATACCTGAATCATATTCGGAAGACCATACTGACCTCCATCTTGTAAGGAGAAATGTATGCAACGACGAACACTGGGCACTGATCTGGACGTATCCGCCATGGGCCTCGGCTGCATGGGCATGAGTGAGTTTTATGGCCCGCGGGATGATGAGCAGGCGCTGCGGGTGCTGGCCCGGGCTGTCGAGATGGGGATCGATTTTCTCGACACCGCCGACATGTATGGCCCGCACCACAATGAAGCCCTGATCAGCCGCTTCCTGGCGACCCACGGAGCCGGGGTCAAGGTCGCCACCAAGTTCGGCATAGTGCGTCAGAGCGGCGAGTACAGGCGCACTCTGGACAACAGCGTCCAATATGCACGGCAGAGCTGTGAAGCCTCGCTGCGCCGGCTCGGGGTCGAGCAGATAGACCTCTACTATGTGCATCGCATCGACCCGGCGCACCCCATCGAAGAGACGATGGCAGGGCTGGCGCAGCTGGTGCAGGAGGGCAAGATTGCCCGTATCGGCCTGTGCGAGGTCAGCGCGGCCACCTTGAGGCGCGCCCATGCAGTGCATCCGGTGGCGGCGGTGCAGACAGAGTATTCCCTCTGGACGCGGGATGTCGAAGCCCAGGTGCTGCCAACCTGCCGCGCGCTGGGCATTGGCCTGGTGGCGTACTCCCCCTTGGGGCGCGGCTTTCTGACCGGACGTTTCCAGCAGGATACGGCGTTTGAAGAGGGTGACTTTCGGGCCAACCTGCCGCGCTTTCAGCAGGAAAATATCGCCACCAACCGCTCGCTGGTGGAGGTGATCATGGCCCTGGCGGCGCGCAAGCAGTGCACGACGGCGCAGATCGCCCTGGCCTGGCTGCTGGCGCAAGGGGATGACATAGTGCCCATTCCCGGCACAAGGCGGATCCCCCATCTGCAGGACAACCTGGGCGCCCTGTCGGTGCGTCTGGAGGCCGGGGATCTCGCCGCGCTGGACAGTGCCATCAGGGCCTTGCCAGTGGCAGGGGATCGCTATACCCGAGAAGGCATGAAGGGGGTGAACGCATGAGCGGCTTATCGTCCGAGCGGCGTGAACAGGCCTTCGCGCTGCTGGCCCGGCTCGACCCGCAGGCGCCGGATCAGGTCGCGGCGAACCTGGATGCCCTGTCGCCAGATTTTGCCGAACTGGTGTTGGGATTTGCCTTTGCCGATGTGCTCTCCCGTCCCGGTATTGATCTCTGCACCCGTGAGATGCTCACCGTTGCTGCGCTGATGGCGATGGGCAATGCACCCGGACAGCTCGAATTTCATATCCGGGCCGCGTTGAATGTGGGCGTCAGCCGGGAAACCATCATCGAAATCCTGCTCCAGATCGCCGTCTATGCCGGTGTCCCTGCCTGCATGAATGGCATCAGCGCGGCCCGAAAAGCCTTTGCTGCTCATGACAAGGCCCGGCGCGACCTGCACAAGGCGCACCACGAGCAAACCTGAATCACAGTTGTGTCGGGAGGGGCTTACCATTGGCGCCGGGATAACCGAGCCTGTGGTTTTTAGCGAGAAGATGCAAAAAAGAAGGGAGCCGAGGCTCCCTTCTTGTGTTGTGCTGCAGCGGCTTGTCTCGCCGGTTTATGCCTCTTCCACAAGGGCGGGGCGCACCCTGGGCTTGAACTGGGAGAGCATGACGCCGCCCAGGATCAGGCCGCCACCCAGCAGGTGATAGCCGTGAATGGGCTCCCCCAGGGTGATGACGGCGATCAGCGCCGTGCACAGCGGCATCAGGTTCATGAACACAGAGGTGCGCTCCGCTCCCATGCAGGCGAGGCCGCGCATCCAGCAGTAGGCAGCCAGCAGGGAGGAGGCGAGCCCGGCAAACAGCACCAGACCCCAGCCCTCGGCGGGCACCGCCAGGGAGTCTGCACTGAGGGCGACCGGGATGAGCAGCAGCACAGCCAGCAGGATCTGCATGTAGAGGTTGAGCCAGGGGCCAAACGGCAGTTGCCAGCGGCGGATCAGCAGGCCGTAGAGGGCGTAGCTGGCGGAGCCGAGCAGCATGAGCCCGTCCCCGGGGTTGATGCCGTCGTGCAGCAGGGCCAGGGGTTGGCCCTGGCTCAGCAGCCAGAGCACCCCTAACAGGGATATGCTCATGCCGAGCAGCGCCTGCTTGCCCGGGCGCTGGCCGAAGAAGAGGGCGCTCTGTAGCAGGGTCAGCAGCGGAATGAGCGAACCTATGACCCCCATGTTGGTGGCCGAGGTAGTGTGGGCTGCGTAGTAGGCGAGGCACTGGTAAAGCACCATGCCAAGGGCTGCCAGCACCAGCAGCTTGCCGAGCCAGGGGCGGATTTCGTGACGGCGGCGCCACAGTTGCGGCAGGCAGAAGGGGGTCAGCGCCAGGGCGGCGATCACCCATCGGTAAAAGGAGATGGCGGCGGGATCCAGCACATCGGCGGCGGCCTTGGACACCACTGTATTGGTGGCCCAGATCAGCACGGCCATCAGCGGGAACATAAGCGGGAAGAAGATACGCATCAAAGGCTCCTTATTATCGAGATGGCCAGTCTACTCTTGTCTTTCTGTTATCAAGTAACGTAAAACTGACAATTCATCCCGCAGAAAGGACAAGTTGCCCTGATATGGCACTACATCACTATCACTCGACCGACATAGCCCTGCCCGAGCCCAACCCACTCTATCTGCGCTATCAGCAGATCCAGGCCGAGAGCGCCTGCGCGCCCCACAGCCACCCCTGGGGCCAGCTCAGCCTGATAAGCCTGGGGGTGATGGAGATAGTGCTGGACCAGCACCGGCTGGTGGCTCCCGCCGACTACCTCATCTGGGTGCCAGCGGATCTGGAGCACGCCTCCTACAACCAGCAGGCCCTCGATTATACCTCCATCTATGTCAATCACGCCCTGGCGGCCAGGCTGCCTGCCGAGCCCTGCCTGCTGGAGATGACGCCGCTCATCCGGGCCATGCTGGCGGATTTTTGCGAGCGCAAGCTGGGCCATATGCAGGATGAATGGGATGTGCGCCAGGCCGAGCTGCTGGTGGAGAAGCTGACCCGCACCCGCTGCCAGGACAGCTACCTGCCCATGAGCCAGGACAAGCTGCTGGCCCCCATGCTGGCGGCGCTGCGCAGCGACCCCGCCGACCCGCGCACCCTGGCCCAGTGGGCCGAGCAGTTGCACAGCACGGAGCGCACCCTGGCCCGGCGCTGCGTGCGGGAACTTGGCATGAACTTCGGCCAGTGGCGGGCCCGGCTCAAGCTGCTCAAGGCGCTGGCCTGGCTCAAGGGGGAATTGCCAGTGCAGGAAATTGGCTGGCGGCTCGGTTACGGCTCCACCTCGGCCTTTATCGCCATGTTCAATCGTGAGCTGGGCTGCTCACCCCAGCGTTATCGCCAGCAGCTGGGAGGCATGGGGATAGAGCGGGAAGAGTCGCCTGGCGAACCATAACAACAAGGGCGCCCGCAGGCGCCCTTCTCATGGCAGGTGATCGGACTAGAAGAAGCCGAGGGGGTTGATGTCGTGGCTCACCAGCAGGTTCTTGGTGTTCTGGTAGTGATCCAGCATCATCTTGTGGGTCTCGCGGCCTATCCCCGACTTCTTGTAGCCGCCAAAGGCCGCGTGGGCCGGGTAGGCATGGTAGCAGTTGACCCAGACCCGGCCGGCCTGAATGCCGCGCCCCATGCGCCAGGCCAGGTTGCTGTCGCGGGTCCACAGACCCGCCCCCAGGCCGTACTGGGTGTCGTTGGCAATGGCCAGCGCATCCGCCTCGTCCTTGAAGGTGGTGACCCCGAGCGCCGGCCCGAAGATCTCCTCCTGAAACACCCGCATCTTGTTCTGGCCCGAGAAAATGGTGGGCTGGATGTAGAAACCCCCCTCCAACCCGCTCACCTTGGCCGGGCCGCCGCCTATCAGCATCTTGGCCCCCTCGCCGCGGCCTATCTCCATGTAGCTCAGGATCTTGTCGAACTGCTCGCGGGACGCCTGGGCACCGACCTGGGTGGCGGTGTCGAGGGGGTTGCCCTGCACGATTGTGCGGGCGCGGGCCAGCACCCTGTCCATAAAGTTGTCGTAGATCTTCTCGTGTACCAGCGCGCGGGAGGGGCAGGTGCACACCTCGCCCTGGTTGAAGAAGGTCATCAGCATGCCTTCCACCGCCTTGTCGATGTACTGGCTCTCGTGCTGCATCACATCGGCAAAATAGATGTTGGGGGACTTGCCGCCCAGCTCGACGGTGGAGGGGATCAGCTTGTCGGCGGCGCAGCGCAGTATATGGGCGCCGACTTCAGTTGAACCGGTAAATGCCAGCTTCTGGATCCTGTCGCTGGTGGCCAGCGCCTGACCCGCCTCGGCGCCGAAGCCGTTGACCACGTTGACCACGCCGGGGGGCAGTATGTCTTTGATGAGATCCATCATCAGCATGATGGTGACCGGGGTCTGCTCGGCGGACTTGAGCACGCTGCAGCAGCCTGCCGCCAGCACAGGGGCCAGCTTCCAGGCCGCCATCAGCAGCGGGAAGTTCCAGGGGATGATCTGGCCGACCACGCCGATGGGTTCCTTGAAGTGGTAGCTGACGGTGTGCTGGTCCAGCTCGGCGGCCGAGCCCTCCTGGGCACGGATGCAGCCGGCGAAGTAGCGGAAGTGATCCACCACCAGCGGCAGGTCGGCGGCCAGGGTCTCGCGCACCGCCTTGCCGTTCTCCCAGGTCTCGGCGATGGCGAGCACTTCGATGTTCTGCTCGATGCGATCGGCGATGCGCAGCAGCAGGTTGCTGCGCTCGGTGACGCTGGTCTTGCTCCAGCTGGCGAACGCCTTGTGGGCGGCATCCAGCGCCAGCTCTATGTCGGCGGCGTCGGATCGGGCCACCTCGCAGAACACCTTGCCATCCACCGGCGAGATGTTCTCGAAATAGCGACCGGCGCGGGGGGCCACCCAGTCGCCCCCGATGAAGTTGTCGTAACGGGACTTGAAGCTGACCAGGGCACCTGCCTGACCGGGAGCGGTATAAATCATCTCATCATCCTTATGTGTGTGAAGGTCCTGCCCGGCTGCACGTGCTGGCTGGCCGGGGTGGTACGCAGGGGATATCGCAAGGGCCATGCCAAAGGGTCTGACCAGCGCACAAAAGGTTACAAAAACGTTATCAAACTGGGTGCGGCAGCGTATCTTGGTTAACCAATAACCAAGGCTGTGGCGATAAAACTGTGCCGTTTCTGGACAGTGGCCGCGACAGTCGTGCCGTTTTTGAACAGGAGGCGTGATGAGCGAGTTACTTCAATCCAGCCCCAGTCCGATCCAGCGTTCCTGGCAGCGCTGCCTGCATCAGGGCCTGCTCCGCCAGCAGAGTGCCGAGCTGGATCTGCTGCCCCAGGGGGAGCTGTCGGCCCGTCAGGAGGAACACAGGGTGCTGATCGCCAGCTTCCAGCGCTTCGTGTTGCCGCTGTTTGCCCAGTTGCTGGCGGGCAGGCCCTGTCGCCTGCTGCTGTGTGACGGCGAGGGGGCCATACTGGCCGCCAGCGGTGACGATGGCTTTGCCCGCCATGCCGAGCGCATCTTTTTGCGCAGCGGCGCCCGCTGGGGGGAAGCGAGCAAGGGAACCAACGCCATCGGTACAGCGCTGGCCGAGCAGAGCGAGGTGCAGGTGCTGGGGTCCGAGCATTTCTTCGCCCAGCACAGCTTCCTCAGTTGCAGCGCCTGCCCCCTGCTCGGGCCGGACGGGCAATTGCTCGGGGTGCTCGACATTTCCACCGATGCGGCTCACCACGATGGCGACATGTTGGGCACGGTTCGGCTCTTGGCCATGACCCTGGAAAATGCGCTGCTGGCGCGCCAGCCGGGCTGGCTGGTGGATCTCGACCCCCAGAGTCTCTGGTCCGCCCGTCTGCTGCTGGGGGAGGGGGGCGAGCTGCTAGGCGCCAACCGGGCCGGACGGCTCTGGCTCGGCCAGCACAGGTTTGATGGTCAGCAGTTGTTGCGCGAACGCCGTGGCCTGCGGCTGGTGCCAGAGTCGGTTGTGGTGCCCCGGCAAACAGCGCAACAAGGGTCGGCACAGGTGCCGCTCAAGATGCTGGAGCGCGGCATCTCGCTGCTTGTCGAGGGGGAGACCGGCAGCGGCAAGGAGCACCTGGTACGTGCCCTGCACCGCCAGTCGAGCCGACAGGACAAGCCCCTGGTGTGTGTCAACTGCGGCGCCCTGCCGGCAGATCTGGTGGAGGCCGAGCTGTTTGGTTATGTGGGCGGTGCCTTCAGCGGCGCCCGCAGCCAGGGCAGTCAGGGCTATCTGCGCGCCGCCCACGGCGGCATCCTGATGCTGGATGAAATTGGCGAGCTGCCGCTGTTGGCCCAGACCCGGCTGCTGCGGGTGCTGCAGGAGCGCAGCGTTACCCCGGTCGGCAGCCACAGACCTGAGTCGGTGGATTTCTGGCTGGTCAGTGCCAGCCACCGGGATCTGGCGGCCATGGTGCAGGCTGGGACGTTTCGCGAGGACCTCTATTACCGAGTCTGCGGCTGGCGCCAGCAGCTGACACCGCTGCGGGCATGGCCACAGGGCGAGCGCCAGGGATTGATCCAGCGCCTGCTATCGGAGATGGACCCGGCCCTGCAGTTGACGCCGGAGGCGGAGCAGCAACTGCTGGCCCATCCTCTGCCCGGCAACGTGCGCCAGCTCAAGCAGGCGCTGGAGGTGGCCAGCGTGCTGGCGGAAGGGCTGGGCTGGATTGAGCCCGCTCACCTGCATCTGCCCTATGTGCCCACAGAGGCAGGTGTCTTGCCGATGGGGGAGCGGGCCACCACCTTGCGTGAACAGAACCGGCTGCGGGTGCAGCAGACCCTGGCGGCGTGCGGGGGCAATGTGAGCGAGGCGGCGCGCCAGCTCGGCATCAGTCGCACCACCCTCTATCGGGCGCTGCGTGAGAGACCCTGAGGGCTTTGTTGCCCGTCATTCCCCTTGTGCAAGATGAGCCATCAGGGCCCTTTTTATTGATTTCTCTTTATTTTTCATGGCATGGAGTGTTCTATCCTGAGATTCACAATCTGATGGGCAAGCGCGTGGCTTTCCGGGGCGCCAACCTGGCGCCTCCCGCCTGGTGCAGTACGGCTGCGCCTGATCCCGGGGTTGGTCCGGGTCTGTCTGCCGGTACCCGGCTGAGGAAAGACGGTATGGCGCCGGTGTTGGCGCGTGTAATAACCCCGGGATCCGGGCGTGCGGATCTCGGGGTATGGAGTCAGAGCACCTAGTCGGGTGGAGCCTATATGACCTTTTCCTATTCTCGTCTGGCCAATGTGTTGTTCTGGGTGTTGTTGGGGTTGAGTCTGCTGGCGATCCTGCTGTTTGAATTCGGGCCTGATCGGCGGCTCGACATGCTGGCCAATGCCCGTCTGTCGGTGGCGGTACAGGATGACAGGATCCATGGCGGCGCCTCTGTCACTACCTTGCTGTCGGCCGCCGGCCAGCAAAGCGGTTACCCTTTGCCGACGGACAAGCCAGCCATCGACTGCCAGTTGCGCGAAGGCTATGAGTACCCCTTCTGTGAACTGATCCTGACGCTGAGTCTGCCGGAGCAGGGCATTGATCTCTCCCGCTTCGAGGGGGCGCGCATCCAGCTGCAGGTCGAGGGGCCAGAGCCCCAGTTCTGGCGCCTCTATCTGCGCAACTACCACCCGATTTACTCCCGGGCGGGTGATGCCACCTCCCACAAGTTCAACGAAGTGATCTTTCGTCCCGATGATTACGGGCGGCTGCAGGACGTGCCGCTGCGGGTCTTCACGCCGGCCACTTGGTGGATCCAGCAGTACCGCATTCCGCTGGCCCAGCAGGGGGAGGACCTGCGCCATGTCTACGCAGTGGAAATCGCCTCCGGCGTCGGCATGCAGCCTGGTCACTACCGGCTGGTGCTGGAGCGGATGGAGTTCTATGGTCGCTGGGTGCAACCGGGAGCCTTCTATCGTCCCCTGCTGCTGAGCTGGCTGGTTTACGGCCTGCTGCTGTTCATGGTGCAGCACCTGCTGATGCGGGATCGATTGCGCAAGGCCCGTGAGGCCAGACAGGTGGCGGAGGCGCGCAGCCAGAGCCTCTGCGAGCAGACCCGGCGCACCGAGGAGGAGGCCAGGTACGATCCCCTGACCGGCGCCCTCAACCGGTTCGGTGGCAACAAGCTGCTGGCCGAGCTCGGCGATATGCCCCTCTCTTTCATCTACATCGACATAGATCACTTCAAGCTTGTCAACGATGGCCATGGTCACCCGGTTGGGGACGAGGTGCTCAAGCACATGGTGAGCGAAGTCCTGCGCCACTGCGATGCTGGTGCGCTGGGGCGGGGAGGAGTTCGTGCTGGTCTGCCTGCACTACGAACAGGCCCGTGCCAAGGCGCTGGCGGAGCGGCTGCGAGCCGCTCTGGTGGCTTATCCGCACTGGCCACTGGCGCTGTCCATCACGGCCTCGTTCGGGGTGGCGGAGCGGCGTGGGGATCCCCTGGAGCAGGTTCTCAAGCGGGCCGACGAGGCGCTCTATCAGGCCAAAAAGCGGGGGCGAAACCGGGTCGAGGTGGAATAGGAGGTGGAATAGAACGCAGGTCTGGCGGCCGGGGAAGGGCTGCTCCTTCGAGCGGGGCATTGCTGCTGGAGCCCAAGACGCCAAGCCGCTATGATGCGCGCCAGCCGGGGCATTGGCCCCCTTCATTCATCTGTTGAGGTTATTCCCCATGGCACAACACATTGGCGCTTTGGCCCTGCTGGTGGCCGACTATGACGAGGCCATCGCCTTCTTTACCCTGGGGTTGGGTTTTACATTGCTGGAAGACACTCCCCTCGATGAACCGGGTAAACCGGGCAAGCGCTGGGTGCGGGTTGCACCTGCCGGCGCGCCCGGCTCGGCGCTCTTGCTGGCTCGCGCCGCCACGCCCGAGCAGCAGGCCGCCATCGGTCAGCAGGGCGGTGGCCGGGTATTTCTGTTCCTCGAAACCGACGATTTCTGGGCTGATTACCAGCGCATGCTGGACTACGGTGTTCATTTTTGTGAACAGCCACGTAGCGAGCCATACGGCATGGTGGTGGTGTTCGAGGATATCAGTGGCAACCGCTGGGACCTGCTGCAACTCACTGCTGCCAACTGAATCTGAAAACGTTTATCATCCCGCCTGTCATAAAGTCATAAAAGTGTCACAGAAAATTCTAATAATTGGCGCACCCATCTTCACACAGGAGAGAGAAGGGATATGGCTAAGCGAATTCTGGTGGTCGAGGACGAAGCACCGATCCGCGAAATGCTCTGCTTCGTGCTTGAGCAAAAAGGATACGAAACAATCGAGGCGGAAGATTACGCCGATGGACTGGCGAAGGTGTGTGAACCCTACCCCGAACTCATAGTGCTGGACTGGATGATGCCCGGTGGCAGTGGCATTCAGTTCATCAAGCAACTCAAGCAGGATGAGGTGACCCGCCAGATCCCTGTGGTGATGCTGACCGCCCGTGGTGAGGAAGAGGACAAGGTACGCGGCCTGGAGGCCGGTGCCGATGACTACATCACCAAGCCCTTCTCCCCCAAGGAGTTGACTGCCCGCCTGCACGCCGTGATGCGCCGCGTCTCCCCCACCTCGGTGGACGAGGTGATCGAGGTGCAGGGGCTCAAACTAGATCCGGTTTCCCATAGAGTCAGTGCCGAAGAGAGGGCGCTGGACATGGGACCGACCGAGTTCAAGTTGCTGCACTTCTTCATGACTCATCCCGAGCGGGTGTACAGCCGCGAGCAGTTGCTCAACAATGTCTGGGGTACCAATGTGTATGTCGAGGACAGAACCGTGGATGTGCATATTCGTCGCTTGCGCAAGGCCATTGAAGAGACGGGTCACGATCGATTGATTCAGACGGTGCGCGGCGCAGGCTATCGCTTCTCAACCCGTCTGTAGAGGAAGTTATGTTGCAACCTTATGCCTGGCGGCGACAGTTGTGGCGGATGGCGTTCTTCTATGCGCCCTTCGTTCTGGTCGGCTGGTTGACGAATACCCTCGCCCTTTGCCTGCTGGCAGCCACTGTGCTGCACCTGGGCTGGCACTATCGCTTCCTGAAGCGGCTGTCGGACTGGCTGTGGCACGATCGCAGCCTGGTTCCCCCCAATGGCAGCGGCAGCTGGGAGTATATTTTCAACGGCATCTACAAGTTGCAGCAGCGTCACCGGGCCCGTCGCCGCGAGCTGGCGGGTCTTATCCGCCGCTTTCGGGAAGGTGCCGAGGCACTGCCCGATGCCGCAGTAGTGTTTCGCACCGACGGCAGCATCCTCTGGTGCAATCGGCTGGCGGAGCAACTGCTTGGTTTTCGCTGGCCGGAAGATGCCGGTCAGCACATAGGCAACCTGATTCGTAGTCCGGCCTTTGGCGCCTATCTGGGCAAGGGGCAGTATGACGAACCGTTCGAGATGAACTCTCCCATCAATGAGGAGAAGTTTCTCGAGTTTCGCATCATGCCCTACGCCGAGGATCAGGCCATGCTGGTGGTGCGTGATGTCACCCGGCTGCGCAGTCTGGAGAAGACCCGCAAGCACTTCGTTTCCAACGTCTCCCACGAACTGCGTACCCCGCTCACAGTGCTCAAGGGCTATCTGGAGATGACAGAAGAGCCACCGCCGCCCGCCATGTGGGCCAAGGCGCATAAGGTGATGATGGAACAGACCATCCGGATGGATAATCTGGTGAATCAGCTGCTTACCTTGTCCCGTATCGAGGCGGCTCCGACCGTGGATCTCTCCCATCTGGTGGACATGCCCGCCATGCTGGGACTGCTGGAGCAGGAGGCACGGGCGCTGTCGGGGGAGCGGGCACACCAGATTGAATTTTTGGTGCAACCGAACCTTTTCGTGCGAGGAGATAATGATCAACTGCGCAGCGCCGTCTCCAACCTGGTCTACAACGCCATTCACTACACACCGGCGGGTCGCAAGATCAGCGTGGCGTGGCGCAAGCAGGGCGCCATGGCGCTGTTTGCGGTGGAGGATGAGGGGGAGGGGATCCCGGCCGAGCATCTGGCGCGGCTGACCGAACGTTTCTATCGGGTCGACAAGGCTCGTTCACGGCATACCGGTGGCTCCGGACTGGGGCTCGCCATCGTCAAACATGCCTTGAGCCATCACGACTGTCAGCTCGATATCGAGAGTCGGATCGGTGCTGGCAGCCGTTTCAGCTTTCTCATCCCCGCCCGTATGGTAGTGGTTAAATAGTCTTTACTGGCAATAAGTTAGCGAAAGAGAGGGCAGCAGACGCTGCCCTCTCTTCATTTGGTCAAAAGTCTTGTCATGTCATTAAAGTGTCACATTAAATCCATAAATTTGTCACTGCCAGGTCAGATACTGGCGCCGTCTTAAGAACGGACCTTCTGTAACTTTGGAGAGATTGGATGAAACTCAACAAACTGGCTGGTGTAATCGGATTTACCGCAGCAACCCTGTTTTCTGTCAGCGCCCTGGCTGCCGGTGTGGATAAAGACCTGCCGGATTACACTCCGACCAGCGGCATTTCGGGCAACCTGTCCTCTGTCGGCTCTGACACCCTGGCCAACATGATGACCTTGTGGGCCGAAGAATTTAAGCGGGTTTATCCCAATGTCAACGTGCAGATCCAGGCTGCCGGTTCCTCAACCGCGCCGACCGCGCTGACCGAGGGTGTTGCCCAGTTCGGCCCCATGAGCCGCGCCATGAAGTCAGGTGAAGAAGAGGCCTTCGAAAAGCGTTATGGCTACAAGCCAACCGCCATCCGCGTCGCGGTCGATGCCCTGGCCGTGTTCGTCAACAAGGACAACCCCATCAAGGGGCTGACCATGCAGCAAGTGGACTCTGTCTTCTCCAGCACCCTCAAATGCGGCGAAGCCAAGGCTGCCACCAAGTGGTCTGATCTGGGTCTGGATGGCAACTGGTCGTCCAAGGATCTGCAACTGTTCGGTCGCAACTCCGTATCCGGTACTTACGGTTACTTCAAGGAGCACGCCCTGTGTGATGGCGACTTCAAGAGCAGTGTGAACGAGCAGCCTGGTTCCGCTTCCGTGGTGCAGTCCGTTTCTGCGTCCCTCAACAGCATCGGCTACTCAGGTATCGGTTATGTCACCTCGGGTGTACGCGCCGTGCCGCTGTCCAAGGATGGCAAGACCTTCATCGAAGCGACCGCTGATAACGCCATCACCGGCAAGTATCCGCTGTCCCGCTTCCTGTACGTTTACGTGAACAAGCACCCGAACAAGCCACTGGCCCCGATGGAGCAGGAGTTCGTGAAGATGATGCTCTCCAAGGCGGGTCAAAGCATAGTCGCCAAAGATGGCTACGTACCTGTCCCGGCCAAAGTGGTCGAAGCTGACCTGAAGAAACTGGGCATTATGTAAGCCGGTTTTCTTCCTCTCACAGGCGGGCCCCAGCGGGGCCCGTTTTCTTTTTGAGCAAGCCGGTAATGAGGGGATGTGACTGCTTTCGCCGAACCTGGCAATTTGTCGACTTGCGCCGGACGCCTGCATTTCCGAAAATAGGGCATCTTTATGGTGAAGGACACCTCCATGACATCTCCCCTGTTCAAGCTCGGCCTGGCGGCACTCTGCTCTACCCTGCTGGCCAGCTGTGCCCAGTCTCCTACCGGTCGTAGCCAGATGCTGCTGTTTTCGCCCCAACAGATGAGCAAGCTGGGTGCAGACTCCTTCGAGCAGATGAAAAAGCAGGAGAAGGTGAGCAAGGATGCCAAGCTCAATGCCTATGTCTCCTGTGTTGCCAAGGCGGTCACCGCCCAGGTGCCCGCCAGTTATGGCATTACCAGTTGGGAGGTGGTGGTGTTTGACTCCAAGCAGGTCAACGCCTTCGCCCTGCCCGGTGGCAAGATAGGGGTCTACAGCGGCCTGCTCAAGGTCGCCAAGAATCAGGATCAGCTCGCCACCGTCATCGGTCACGAGCTGACCCACGTGCTGGCCCAGCACTCCAACGAGCGACTCTCCCGCAGCCAGCTGACCGGTCTTGGTCTGGCGGCGGCGGATATCGCCATGGGCAGCAGCGAATATCGCGGTGCCACCATGACGGCGCTGGGGCTCGGGGTCGAGGTGGGCGTCATGCTGCCCTATGGCCGCGAGCAGGAGAGCGAAGCGGACAGGCTGGGCCTGGACTTGATGGCCCGTGCCGGTTTCAATCCTGCCGAAGCCGTTCCCCTGTGGCAGAACATGAGTGCTGCCGCCGGTGGCAAGGCGCCGCCGCAACTGCTCTCCACCCATCCCAGCAACGAAAACCGGATCGCCGAGTTGCAGGCCCAGCAGGCCGAGGCCCGGCCGCTCTATGAGCAGGCGCGCGCCTCCGGTCTGGTACCCCAATGCAAGGCATAAGCCTGCGCATGGCGCGGCTTGATGATGCCCCCGCCATGACGGTGATGCAGCGGGCCAGCTGGCTTGCTGCCTACGGTGAGGTGCTTGGCAACGACATGCTGGCCCAGCTGGCGGTGACCGAACATCTGCAAATCTGGCGCAGCCGGCTCGCCGAGCCGGGCCCAAGACCCATGCTGATCTGCCTGGATGAGGTGGTCATCGGCCTGCTCTACTGGCAGCTGGCGCAAGAGGGTGAATATCCCACCGCCTGGATCCGGGCATTTTACCTCCACCCCGATCATTGGCGCCTGGGTTATGGCAAGCGGCTGTGGCAGGCGGTGGCCATGCAGATGCGGCGCGCCGGTTGTGAAGGCGTCAGATTGTGGCTGCTCGATGGCAATCGGGTTGGCGAGGGGTTTTACCTGCGTCGCGGTTTCGCCTTCGAGGGCCAGGAGCGCACTCTGATGAGCCTTGGCCAGGCTTGCCTGCAACGGCAAATGTTCCGTTTGCTTTGATCCGGCTCCCGTTTTTCGCCCTCGGTCACTTTATTTTTTTTGCGAATTAATACAATGTGCCCCTCTGGACAGGCTGAGGTGAGGCAACTCGCCGACAAGGGAGTGTGAGCATGTATTACGGCTTTGATATCGGTGGCACCAAGATAGCGTTCGCTGTGTATGACGGCGGCTTGAATCTCTGTCATGAGGAGCGCATGAGCACTCCCGGCAATGATTACGAGGGGCTGCAGCAGCTGATCTGCCAGCGGGTACTCGAGGCTGACGCCCGCTTCAGTGCAAGAGGCGCCGTGGGCATCGGCTTTCCCGGTATCCTCAATCGGCACGATCACAGCATAGTGGCGGCGAACCTGCCCTCCATCAATGGTCGCCATCTGGGCGCCGATCTGGCCGAGCGTTTGGGTCGTATGGTCAAGGTGGACAACGATGCCAACTGCTTCCTCTGGTCGGAGGTGCACCAGGGCGCGGCGGCAGGTGCCGACAGCGCGCTGGGTGTCACCATAGGCACAGGCATAGGTGGTGCCGTCTACCTGGCCGGCAAACTCATTCAGGGCCGTAACTGGCTGGCGGGGGAGATAGGTCACTACCCCTTGCCTGCGACCATGCTGATGAAGTATCCCGACCTGCCTCGTCCCCGTTGCGGTTGTGGCCGCCTGGTCTGTTTTGAAACCTATGCGTCCGGCAGCGGGCTGGAGCGGCTCTACCACCATTTTCACGGTCAGCGTGCCAGCGGCCACCAGATAGTGGAACGCTTCGAGGCTCATGAGCCTGATGCGGTGGCCACGGTCGACTGCTGGCTCGAGATCATGGCTGCCGGACTCGCTACCGCCATCTCTGTGGTTGATCCCGAGGTGGTCGTGCTGGGGGGCGGCTTGAGCGGTCTGCCCGCCCTGTACCAACAGCTGCCGCTGCGTCTGCCTGGCCACCTGCTGCCCGGTGTCGCTCTGCCCGAGATCCGCCAGGCCCGCTTCGGCGGTGCCGGTGGGGTGCGGGGCGCGGCCTTGCTCAATTTATGAGATCAGATGTGCTGTCTGATCTCTCCAATAAAGGAGTCATCATGACCCGTCTTGAAATTTGTATCGACAACCTGGAATCCCTGTTCACCGCCCAGCAAGCCGGCGCGGATCGCATCGAGCTTTGCTCTGCGCTGGGGCTGGGTGGTTTGACCCCCTCCTATGGTTTCATGCAGCTGGCCGCCCGCCACGCCAGTGTCCCTGTCTATGCCATGATCCGCCCCCGTGCCGGGGATTTCTGCTTCAGCGAAGGGGAGTTCGAGATGATGCTGCAGGATATCGCCGCCGCCCGCGCCGCCGGGTTGCAAGGTGTGGTGGTGGGGCTGCTGGATGAAGAGGGGCGGGTGCCTGCTGCCCAGCTCAGGCAACTGGTCGCGGCAGCCGGTCCCCTTGGCGTCACTTTCCATCGCGCCATCGATCTCTGCTCCGACTGGCGTGCCGATCTGGAGGTCATCATAGCGGCCGGTTGTGAGCGGATCCTCACGTCAGGTCATGCACCGACCGCACTGGCGGGGCTCGAGACCTTGCAGGCCATGCAACAGGCGCTGGCAGGCCGGGCCGCCCTGATGCCAGGTGCCGGGATCAATGCCGACAACGTGCGCACCATCATCGAATTTACCGGGGTGAACGAGGTGCACATGTCCGGTATGGGCTGGCGCGGCGGCATGGTGCCCCATGGCGTCAACATGGGCACCTCTGATGACGGCCGGGTCAATATCACTGACGGCGCCAAGGTGGCTGCTGTGCGGGCCCTGCTGGATCGTCCCTGAGCAAGGAAATTGCGCGGCGGCATGGTGTCTCTCCATACGGCGTCAACATGGGTACCTCTGATGACGGCCGGGTCAATATCACCGACGGTGCCAAGGTAGCCGCAGTGTGGGCCCTGCTGGATCGCGCTGATGTCGCAGAAAGTGAGGTTTGAGTCCAAAGGCTCACAGCGTCATTGTGCCTGACAAGATCGCCGCCGATGGGCGGCGTTCGTACCTGACTGGTGTGAACTCGCTCCCACGGGCGGGGAAATCAGGGCGACCGGCGGCAGCACCTGGCCGAAAAGTCTGATATTATCCCGCCTCTTTATTACTTGGATCTGGAGCAACATCTCAATGTCCCAATACGACTCTATCGAACAGAAGGCCAGCTATGGCATCGGCCGCAACATGGGCGAGCAACTGGCGCAGCAAGCCTTCGCCGGTCTGGATATCCCGGCCCTGCAACAAGGTCTGGCAGATGCCCTGAATGGTCTGGAGTTCGCGGTCAGCCGTGACGATATCAATGATGCCTTCCAGGTTATCACTGCACGCATGCAAGAAGAGCAGGAAGCCGTTGCCAAGGCGGCCGCAGCCGATGGCGAAGCCTTCTTGGCTGACAACGCCAAGCGTGCCGACGTCAAGGTGACCGACTCGGGTCTGCAATACGAAGTCATGGTAGAAGGCAATGGCGCCGTGCCGGTGGCCGGTCAGTCCGTGCGCGTGCACTACCACGGTACCTTCACCCACGGTGGTGTGTTTGACAGCTCGGTCGCCCGTGGCGAGCCGGCTGAATTCCCGGTCACCGGCGTCATCGCCGGTTGGGTTGAAGCCCTGCAACTGATGCCGGTTGGCTCCAAGTGGAAGCTCTATATTCCGCAGGATCTGGCCTATGGTGCTCGTGGTGCCGGTTCCATCCCGCCCTACTCTGCCCTGGTATTCGAAGTGGAGCTGCTGGACATTCTGTGATCCGGCTGGCTTGATGCAAACGGCGACTTACAAGTCGCCGTTTCTTTTTGATGCACCTCTGCCTGGCGGGCCCTTGTCGATAGATAATGTGCCTTTACAAAAGATTTGGATATAGTCAGGGCTTCTCCTGGGAGACAAGTCATGGCAGCCATCATCGAAGTCGTCGATCTCATCAAGCACTTTCCCGGCGTCAAGGCGGTGGACGGGCTCAGCTTTGCCATTCCAGCCGGTTGCTGTTTCGGTCTGCTCGGCCCGAACGGGGCGGGCAAGACCACCACCATAGAGTTGCTGGAGGGGGTCCTCACCCCGGATAGCGGCCAGATCCTGTTCCATGGCGCCCCCCGCGGCCCCGATTACCGCTCTCGCATCGGCATCCAGTTCCAGCACACTGCGCTGCAGGATTTTCTGACTGTGCGCGATACCCTGCGCCTGTTTGCCAGCCTCTACCCCCATCCTTTGCCCCAGGAGCGCCTCATCGAGCTGTGTGCCCTGGGCGAATTCATCGACCGTGACAGTCGCAAGCTCTCCGGCGGTCAGCGTCAGCGCCTGCTGCTGGCGCTCGCCCTGCTCGGTGACCCCGAGTTGCTGTTTCTGGATGAACCCACTACCGGGCTGGATCCCCAGGCCCGCCACCACTTCTGGCAGCGCATCGAAGCGATCAAGGCCCAGGGCAAGACGGTGGTGCTCACTACCCACTACATGGATGAGGCACAGCAGTTGTGCGATCTCATCGCCATCGTCGATCACGGCCACTTGCTCAGCCTGGATACCCCCACGGCCTTGCTGGCCCAGCATTTTGACGGTGTGCTGGTGCGATTGCCGGATCACCCGGCCCTCGCCGGCCTGGGCTATCCGCTCTTGCCTCATGGCGATCAGGTTGAGCTGAGCTGACCTGTCCCGACGTGGCACTCCTGCTGCCGCAGTTGCTCAGCCTTGGAGTCCCGCTGACCGGCATGCAGGTACGCTCTCCCAATCTGGAGGATCTCTTTTTGCACCTGACCGGCCATAGCCTAAGGAGTGGCGCATGAGCAGTATGACAAGACGCCGTGTTGGCACCCACCCCCATACGCGAGACTTGCGGTGGTCGCGCCTCTCGTCAGCTTGGTGCACAAGGAGCGGAGCATGAAAGGCGCCATAAAACGGATCGGTGCGCTTTTTTATGCCCGCAATCTGGAGTTTGTGCGGGACAGGGCGGCCCTGGTGTGGAATCTGGCCTTTCCGCTGTTGCTGGTGATAGGTTTCTCCCTCATCTTCTCCGGCCCGCCCAAGCCGCTGGTGCAGATGGGGGTAGTGGGGGACTTGCCTGCTACCTATGCGCCCCTGAACGCCATTCCTCTGCTCAAACTCATCCCCTATGACGATGAGCAAAAGGGGCGACTCAAGGTACGCCACCATCAGCTGGATCTGCTGCTCTCGCCCGGTTCGGGTCGCTACTGGGTCAACCCGGATGCCGCCCAGGGGGCGCTGGCCGAATACCTGCTGCGTCAGGCGATTTTTCAGCCACTGGTGAAAGAGACTCTGAGCGGTCAGGCGATCCGTTATGGTGACTGGCTGTTGCCCGGGGTGATCGGCATGAACCTGATGTTTTCCGGCTTGTTCGGGGTCGGCTTCGTCATAGTCCGTTACCGCAAGAACGGTGTGCTCAAGCGGCTGCGGGCCACGCCGCTCTCCGCCGCCGAGTTTCTCTGTGCCCAGTTGCTGTCGCGGATCCTGATTACCCTGGTGGTGAGCCTGCTGGTGTTTCTGGTGGCCTACGGCCTGCTTGGTGTGCCCCTGCTCGGCTCAGGCTGGTTGCTGCTTCTTATCGCCCTGGTGGGCGGGGCCGCCATGGCGTCACTGGGTCTGCTCATCGCCGCCCGCATTCAGAACGAAGAGCTGGCAAGCGGCCTGCTCAACGTCATCAGCATGCCCATGATGTTTCTCTCCGGGGTCTGGTTCTCGCTGGAAGGGGCGCCGGTCTGGCTGCAACAGCTGGCGGCCTGGCTACCGCTCAGCCAGATCATCACGGCGGCCCGTGCCGTCATGCTGGAAGGGGCAGGCTGGGCCGAGGTGGCCACACCACTGGGCTGGGTTGTACTGTTTACCTTCTCTTGTCTCACCCTGGGCAGTGCCCTGTTTAAATGGAATAGCCAATGAAACGACCTCTGGATCTGGGGGCCGCTCTGGCCCTGCTGTTACTGAGCATACCTGCCAGTGCCGATGCCATGCGTTGCAAGAACGCCCTCATCACAGAGGGGGACAGCACCGCCGAGATGCTGCTCAAGTGTGGCGAGCCCATGCTGCGTGAAACCTTGACCCGCAACGAGGTGAACCAGTTTGGCAATCTGGTGCAGGTCACATACGGTGAGCGCTGGACCTACAACTTTGGCAAGAATGCCTTCATGCGTTTCGTGACAGTGCGCAACGGTGTGGTCACCGACATAGAAAATGGCCCGCGCGGCGACTAGCCGGCGGGCAAAAACCAGTATGGAAGCAGACTACAAACAGAAAGGACTATGGAAGTTACCCCAACAGCAGGCTGGTGTGACGCAGGCCGCGAACCTCCAGATTGATCTGCCGGGCCAGACTCAGGGTCTGACGGCAGGTCAGGCTCTGCAGATTGATCTCTCCGCCGCTGAATTCGAATCGCCCCAGCGCCTCCACCATGAAGCTGCCGCGATGGAAGCTCTTGATGTAGCGGGCAATCTGGCGGGGAGACAAGTTCTTGAACACCTTCATCACAAAACACCTGTTGCTTGGACAGGGCACACTATGCCGTCCCTGGGTGACACTAATGTGACATTTAATAAAGGTTTGTATGAATCCGTGTGACGGCGGGTATCCGGGGAGTGTGTCTGTATCCATGAGGTGAAAAAGTGCTGCCCTGACCCCTCCTTGCCCCGATATACTGCGGGCAATTGAACGACATGAGCGAAAGGGCCTGCGCGTGGAATGGGTGGATGTGGTTGATGCGGATAACAGGGTGATCGGGGTGGCCGAACGGGCCAGGGTGCGGCGGGATAACCTGTGCCATCGCGCCAGTTATATTCTGGTGCTCGACCAGACGGATCGGATCCTGGTGCAGCGGCGCACCCTCAGCAAGGATTTCTGCCCAGGCATGCTGGATGCCTGCGCCGGTGGTGTGGTGACCACGGGCGAACAGATGGAGCCCTCTGCCCGTCGCGAGCTGGCCGAAGAGCTCGGGATAGTTGACGTTCCCCTTGAGGCTTTGGGTCACTTCTATGCCGAGGGGGAGGGCTACCGGGTCTGGGGCGGTCTCTTCAGTTGCCGTTATCAGGGCCCGCTGCAGTTGCAGGCCGAGGAGGTGAGCGAGGTGCATTGGATGAGCCAGGCCGAGATCGCCGCCCGTGCCACCGAGTTTACCCCGGATTCCCTGCTTGCCATCGCCACCTGGCAGGCGAGGCGGTAAAGCTCTTCTTCAGATATTCTCCTCGCCGGATACAAGACGGGCAGCCTGATGGCTGCCCGTTTGCATTTTTTGCATTGGTTACACCAGCCTGAGGCGCCGGTTGGTGCGCCCGCACGGACTGGCCCCCGCCAGCCAGTGACCCTGCCATTCGGTGACCAGCCGCAACAGGGGATATTCCAGGTCGAGCCGGGTCACCACCAGCTGACCGACCGCATCGCCGATGACCGGCTCCGAGGTGGCGAGATCGATGATCTCGACGATGCAGCTTTCGTTGACGATAAAGCCCTGACCGGGCTGACTCTCGTAGGCGAGCACTCCCAGATCCTGCAACACCAGGCAGTTGAGTGCACGGATACTGTGGACCGCCTGCAGTGGCGCCGTGTCGGGGTGGGAGGTTTCGCACAAAAGGGCAGAGCGCAGGCTGTCGCTCGGGATCCCGGCCAGCTCCGCCGCTTCCAGCAGATCCAGCAGCACCGCCAGTGGCCCGACAAATCCTGTCGGCTCGTAGCGTCGCAGGGCCTCCAATTGACGGCGGGTATCGTGGGGACCACAAGGCACCACGGGGGCTCCCAGCTGGCGAGCGCCATTGTCGAAGATGAAGGCGGTGGGGCTGATGTGGTAGTCGTGGCCGTTGAGCAGCACTTCCCCTGCCTTGAAACCGGCGGCAAACAGGGCCCGCGTCGCCCCCCACCAGTCCGCGCCCGCATATTCGGGAATGGCCAGCTGACCCGGACAGGCGAAGACCCGCAGCGCCTGACTGGCTGGCCGACCCGTGAGGCCGGCGAAGGGCGGATGGGCCTGCTGGGCGGCAAACAGGTCGGCGGCGTCGAGCAGGGGCAGTGTGGCCAGCTCGCCCAACTCCTGCAAACGGCGCTGGCGATAGGCGCTGGAGTAGCCGGCGCAATACTGGCCGACATGGGTGAGCAGCTGATTGAGCTGCTCCAGTTGTTGTTGCTCTCGCAAGGGGGAGGGGCGAATTTCCAGTCCGTCGTAATAGTGCTGCATGAGGCCTCCTTGGTCGGCTGATCCTGCTCAAGGTTAGTTCAAATGGCGATGCAGATGGGGGTGTGTTGCCGGCTCACTGGCTGGGGTAGACTGTGGTTCCTTATCTTCATCACGGACGAGATATCATGATTGCTATTGGCCAGACCCTGCCTGCGGGCGAATTTACCTTTATCACCGCCGAGGGCAAGCAGGTGCAGGATAGCCAGGCCCTGTTTGCCGGCAAGACGGTGGTACTGTTTGCGGTGCCCGGCGCTTTTACCCCCACCTGTTCCAATGCCCACCTGCCCGGTTACGTGGTAGTGGCCGACCAGTTCAAGGCCAAAGGGGTGGATGCCATCTATTGCCTGTCGGTGAACGATGCCTTTGTGATGAAGGCGTGGCAGGTGGCCCAGAACGCCGACGCCATCACCATGCTGGCGGACGGCGACGGCAGCTGGACGCAAGCCTTGGGCCTTGCCAAGGAGACTGGCGCCTTCGGTGGCTTGCGGGCCCAGCGCTTTGCCCTGATCGCCGTGAATGGTGTGGTCACCCGCCTGTTTGTTGAGGCGCCCGGCAAGTTCGAGGTCTCCGATGCCTCCAGTCTGCTGGCTGCACTTTGAAATCATCAATCGACGTTTGATTTCCCCTTGAAAAGGCAAGTCGGACCGTTACACTGTGCCCAACTTGGAAGGGAGTCAGGTTCAAAACCTGGCTCCTGTTTTTTCATCTGATGAGATAGAGAAATTATGACTCTGGCTGTTGTTGCCCTGATTGCCGGACTGGCGCTGCTGGTCTGGAGTGCAGACAAGTTTGTGGACGGCGCTGCCGCGACCGCCCGTTATGCGGGCATGCCGCCTTTGCTTATCGGCATGGTGATCATAGGTTTTGGTACTTCGGCCCCCGAGATGGTGGTCTCGGCCTTGGCCTCCATGCAGGGTAATCCGGGTCTGGCCCTGGGCAATGCCTATGGCTCCAACATCACCAATATCGCTTTGATCCTGGGGCTTACCGCCCTCATCAGCCCCATCGCCGTCTCTTCCCAGGTGGTGCGCAAGGAGATCCCGATCCTGCTCGGCATTACCCTGCTCTCCGGTGCCCTGCTGATTGACGGCCATCTGGGGCGCACCGATGCCTTGATCCTGGGGCTGGTGTTTGTGGTGCTGATGGGCTGGTCCATCTGGGCCGGGATCACCGGTAAAGGTGACGCCCTTGACGCCGAAGTCAATGAAGATATCGACAGTGAGGCTATGCCGCTGAAGAAAGCCATCTTCTGGCTCATCGTCGGACTGGTGCTGCTGGTAGGGGCTTCCCGTTTGCTGGTGTGGGGCGCCGTCACCATAGCCCAGGCCTTTGGCATCAGCGATCTGGTGATTGGTTTGACCATAGTCGCCATAGGTACCTCCTTGCCCGAGCTGGCCTCCTCCTTGATGGCCATCAAGAAGAAGGAGCACGACCTGGCCCTTGGCAACGTGCTTGGCTCCAACTTGTTCAATACCCTGGCTGTGGTGGGCATAGCCGCAGGCATAGCGCCGCTGGATGTGGATCCGGCCGTGCTCTCCCGCGACTGGAGCCTGATGATGGGGCTGACCCTGCTGCTGCTGGTGATGTGCCTGGGTCGCAAGGGACAGGGGCGGATCAACCGGTTGGAAGGGGGCATACTGCTCGCCATCTTTGTGGCTTACACCGGCTGGTTGCTGACCAGCCAATTTATCTAGCCAGCCTGGATAAAGCGCAATGAGAGAGGGGGAAGCATCGGCTTCCCCCTCTTGTTTTTGACAGGTGAAGGCTCAACAAGCACCCGCTTCCGTTGTTTGCCTCTGGTGCAGGCTCAGGCAGCTGCCACCAGCTTCTGGCCTTGCAGGGCGCTGTCCAGGATCAGGATGCTCGCCTTGGGGAAGAAGTTGAAGGTCGAGGCCGACGCCCAGGTGTAGGCACCCATGACCCGGCCTACCACCAGTTCGCCGATCGCCAGATCCGGCAGCATGATCCCCTCGCGGATCACGTCCACGCTGTCACAAGTCGGGCCGGAGAGCACAGAGTTGTGCTGCTCGCCACGGGCATAGGGGGTCGAGACCGGATAGGTAACGTGATCATAGAGCTGACCGTTGTAGCTGCCATACAGGCCGTCATCCAGGTAGTACCAGATCTTGTCGCCGCGGTGGGCCTTGCCCATCACGCTGGAAATTGAAGTCATGGCTGGCGCACTGATGAAGCGGCCCGGCTCGGCAATCTTCTGCACTGTGGCGGGCAGCTTGGCAAGCGCCTCGCGGATCGGGGCGCAGAAGCCGTCGATGTCGAACTCGCCGCCATCATAATCCACCGGGAAACCGCCGCCGATATCCAGCACCCAGGGTTTGAGCCCCAGATCCCAGGCCTGCTCCATGATCTCGCGACAGGCGTCGATGGCCTGTACGTGGCGACGGGCGTGGGGCACCTGGGAGCCAACGTGGAACGACAGTCCCATCACCTTGATCCCCTTGGCGTGAGCCAGTTGCAGCAGCGGCAGCGCCTGCTCCGGGGTGCAGCCGAACTTTTTGGAAAGGTCGACCTTGGTCTCGGGGTTCGGGAAGCTGACCCGCAGCAGCAGCTTCACTTCGTCCTTGTAGGGAATGAACTTCTCCAACTCCAGCGGATTGTCATAGACAAACACTGTGCAGCCGTACTCCAGCGCATAGCGGATATCGCTGTCGCGCTTGATGGGGTGGGTATGAATACAGCGTCCCGGGCGAACCCCCTGGCTGCGCACCAGATCCACTTCGCCATTGGTGGCGAGATCGAAACAGGCCCCCTCTTCCTTCAATACAGAGACCACAGCTTCATGGGGCAATGGCTTGAGTGCATAGTGCAATCGCACATCGGGCAGGGCGGCAACCAGGGCCCGATACTGTTTGCGAACGGCTTCCTTGTCGAGCAGCAGCAGGGGAGAGCCGAATTGTTCAACCAGTTGACGGTAATCTTGTGCGATCAGGGTCTCGTTCATTCTCTTTTGAAAGTCCTTAGGGGGCAGATTTGCCCTAGCCTTGGTTTGTTGAGACGGCAGCGGCCGGCTCAGGCGAGTGGTCCGGAGGGACCAACCAAACACTGTGCATAACTCCATCGCAAAGTGCTTAGTTATGCGTGGGATTATCGGCTTATTGCGTTTCTGTGCAAGTATTTTGATTGGATATGTCGGCAAGTTTTTCTGGTCGAGACGAAAGATCATCTTGATACGCGAGCCGGTCAATGATGTTGATCAGATTGATCCAGCATAGTGCGCGTTAAGCTATTGATAGTTAACGAACAAGTAACATTTATCCCGGAGATGGACTGAACGGAAAAAAAGCCGGGGCCAGGATGGCCGGGTGCGAGACAGCTCACATTTTTTGGATTAACATGCCCGCTTCCTAATCCAAACTAGTTCGGATGAAGGTAGCAGGAGAGCGATGGGGGACCATCCACCGAAGAAGTGAATCTTTCAGGTACCGGGCAACCGGTGTGGACTGCTACTGGACGATACTCTGGAGAGACCCGTTGAATCGGGCGCCGAAGGAGCAAGGCACCATGACTGCACGAAAGCGCAGGCTGGCGCCGGAAACTCTCAGGCAAAAGGACAGAGGGGATGGGATGGTTGTACCTGGGCTTGGCCCGCATCCGATCACCCTCTGGTGATCGCGACTATTTGGGAAGATCATCCTTCTCCTCCTTAATTTTTGTTTTTTTAAGGAGGATGCATGTCATCAATTCAATCGGCGTTAACCGCCATCGATAGTTTTATCTGGGGTCCGCCCCTGCTGATCCTGCTGGTTGGGACCGGTGTCTATCTCACCCTGCGTCTGGGTCTGCTTCAGGTGGTGCGTTTGCCGCTCGCCTTGCGGCTGGTGTTTGGTCGCGATCAGGGTCAGGGCAAGCAGGGGGACGTCTCCAGCTTCGGCGCTCTCTGTACCGCACTCTCCGCCACCATTGGCACAGGCAACATAGTCGGCGTCGCTACCGCCATCAAGCTCGGCGGCCCGGGGGCCCTGTTCTGGATGTGGATGGCGGCCCTGTTCGGCATGGCGACCAAGTACGCCGAGTGTCTGCTGGCAGTGAAATATCGCCAGCAGGATGCCAACGGCCAGATGGCGGGCGGCCCCATGTACTACCTGGAAAAGGGGCTCGGCTCCAAACTCCTCGCCAAGCTGTTTGCCCTGTTCGGCATTGGCGTTGCCTTCTTCGGCATCGGAACTTTCCCCCAGGTCAACGCCATCTCTGACGCCATGAGCCTCTCCTTCTCGGTGCCCCGTGAAGCGACCGCCGTTGTGCTGACCCTGACAGTGGCGCTGGTGACACTGGGAGGGATCAAGTCCATCTCCAGCGTGTCGAGCAAGGTGGTACCCTTCATGGCGATCTTTTACATCGTCGCCTGCCTCGGTGTGCTGGTGAATAACGCCGGGGCCTTGCCCGAGGCGATTGGTCTGGTGATAAGCAGCGCCTTTACCGGCCATGCGGCCACCGGCGGTTTCGTCGGCGCCAGCATAATGCTGGCGATCCAGTCCGGTGTGGCGCGGGGGGTCTTTTCCAATGAATCAGGCCTGGGCTCGGCCCCCATAGCGGCGGCGGCGGCGAAGACCAACTCCTGCGTAGAGCAGGGGCTGGTCTCCATGACGGGCACCTTCATCGACACCATCATCATCTGCACCATGACAGGTCTGACCCTGGTGGTGACGGGTGTGTGGGGGGGAGACTTGAGCGGCGCCGCCATGACCAGTGCCGCCTTTGCGCAAGGCTTGGATGCCCACATCGGCCAGTATCTGGTGAGCATTGGCCTGCTGTTCTTCGCCTTTACCACCATCCTTGGCTGGAACTACTACGGCGAGCGCTGCACCGAGTACCTGTTCGGGGTCAAGGCGATCAAGCCCTACCGCCTCATCTATCTGGTGCTGGTGGCGAGCGGCGCCTTCCTCCATCTGGACATGATTTGGCTGCTGGCCGACATCGTCAACGGCCTGATGGCGGTGCCCAACCTCATCGGCCTCATCGGTCTGCGCCACGTGGTGATTGCCGAGACCCGTGCCTACTTTGGCCGCGACAGCGATACGGAGTCTGAGCCAGAGCCGCAGACGGCCTGACTTTCTGTGGGGCACAATGGCTTGATCGCCGAGTCCCGTGTCCATTGCTTCAGCCGGGACCAGGACAACGAAGCCGAACCAGCGCCGCAGATGGCCTGATTTCTTCTGTACCGAAAAAGCCAAAGCCACGACCCGGGTCGTGGCTTTGTTTTTGGTGCCCTAGTCGTTCTCAGCCTTGGTGAGTGAGATGTTTATTGCTTGGTCAGCAGGGTCTCCAGCCGTCCTCGCACCTTCTCCACCAATGCCTCATCGCTCCCCTGCCATGCAATGCAGCGGGCCAGGGTCGTCGAGGTGCCGGCCATAAAACGCAGCTCCCCGCCCGCCAGCTCATAGAAACGACTCGCCATCCGGGTGCCCTCATCCACATCTCCTGCCACCAGCAGCATGGCTTGTGCCAGCACGGCGCCGCCGTGATCCTGACCCGGTGCCAGCCAGCGCTGGGCTGTGCCGGTTATCTTGCGACCCCCGATCACCAGATTGTACTGGCCATCGCAAAAGGAACCGGGCACGAAGTCGTAGCCGCCACTCAGGCCATGGTCGGCCAGCAGGGTCAGCAGGGGGGCGCCCAGCAGCCGGTAGTAGTGGCCAAGATCCGTGGTGGTGCGGGGCAGCAGCAGTGACAGGTTGAGGATGCCTGCGCCGTGGGGCACGGCGGTGCCACCGCTGTCGCGCACATAGACGGGCCAGCCTTCGCCGGCGAGCTGTTCGCAGGCGTCCTGATAGCGGGGGAGTCGCGTGTCCTTGCGGGTGACAATAAGGCATTGGGGGGCCTGCCAGAGGTTGGCTCGGGCTTGGCCGTCACGGGCACAGTCGCGCAGCCAGCGTTGCTCTTGCGCCAAAATCAGGTCGGGAGTGTGGGCATCAGCTTGAGGAGGGAGCAGGGCATAGGGCATGACGGCATCCTTGGAAAAAGGCTGCCCAGCACACTACCTGCGGCAAGCGGCAAGGTAAAGCCCCGCAGTGCGGGGCCTGGATCATCTACCTGGGTCAGGCAATGTGCAGCGTTATCAGCGAGAGGTCACTCATGGGTGAGCCATGCCGCGTTTGGGCAGCAGCAGGTTCATGATGATGGCGGTGAGGCCACCGGTGGCAACGCCATAGGAGAGCACGCTTTTGGCCAGCTCCGGCAGATGTTGCAGTACTTCCGGCACCTGAGCCACACCCAGTCCCATGGCCAGCGACACCGCCAGTATCATGAGGGCGCGGCGGTCGAGCTCCTCGCGGGAGATGATGCGCACCCCGGCGGCGGCTATGGTGCCGAACATGACGATGGTGGCGCCGCCCAGCACGGGTTCCGGGATCTGCTGCACCAGGCTGGCGACAGCGGGGAACAGGCCGAGCAGGGCCAGCATGGCGGCGATAAAGAGGCCGACATGGCGACTGGCCACCCCGGTCAGCTGGATGACACCGTTGTTCTGGCTGAAGGTAGACATGGGAAAGGTAGCAAACAGGGCAGCCAGCATGGAGTTGCAGCCATCGGCCAGTACCCCGCCCTTGATACGTTCCAGATAGACAGGGCCACTGACAGGCTCACCCGAAATGTCCGAGGTGGCCGTCATGTCGCCGATGGCCTCCAGCGCCGTCACCACGAAGATGATGGCCAGCGGCACAAACAGCTGCCAGTCAAAGCCAAGGCCGTAGTGCAGGGGGATGGGCACCATCACCAGGGGACCGTCGAAGGTGGGGGCCGTGACCTTGCCCAGCAGCAGGGCTGCCGCATAGCCCACCAGCATGGCGATCATGATGGCGGAGAGGCGCAGCCAGGGGTTGCGGCTGCGCTGCAGCAGCACGATAAGACCCAGCACCAGCAGGGAGAGGAAGAGGTTGCTGTGACTGGCGAAGCTGCCGTCAGAGAGGGCGGCATAACCGCCTCCCATGCTGATGAGCCCCACCTTGATCAGGGTCAGACCGATCAGCAGCACCACTATGCCGGTCACCAGCGGGGTGATCACCCGTTTGACCAGATGGAGGAAGCGGCTCATCACCACCATGGTGAGGGCGGCCACCAGCATGGTGCCAAACAGGGTACCCAGCAGATCCTCGGTGGGCATGGCTGCCTGTTTGAGGGCGAGGCCGCTGGCGATGATGGGGCCGAGGAAGTTGAAGCTGGTGCCCTGTACCGAGAGCAGGCCGGAACCGATGGGGCCGAAGCGGCGGGTCTGGATGAAGGAGGCGATGCCGGACATGACCAGCGACATGGAGACGATATAACGGGTGTCGGCGGTAGGGAGGCCGAGGGCATTGGCGATGATGAGGGGCGGGGTAATGATGGCGACAAACATGGCGAGCATATGCTGCAGGGCGGCGAACAGGGTCTGGGGCAGGGGCGGGACATCGTCTATGCCATAGACCAGTTCGCTGTGGGCACGTCTGGGGGGATGTGCCTCTTGGGTTGCGCGCGCGGCGGCAGCCTGTTCCATAAATACCTCGAATGTGTGGGGGAGGGGGGAGAAAATTGGGCGCTATTTTAGTGATTGAAATCAGGCTGACCAGCGCTAATTCGGGCTGAAACCGGTTTATTTTTTCATGGGTTGAAACGTTTGCGCATGGCGTTTATGATCCGCCAGTTTGTGTGATGGCGCTCGCCCTGAAATGGCGTATGTTACATAGGATTTTGTACTTTCACGGCGTAGAATGAGCCCTCTCTCGTGATTTGGAGGCTCTGGATGCTGAAGCTGTCGGAGTTCTGGAGTGCCCGTGCCCACTCCGAAGATTTTACCCTGACCCGCATGGGCTTTATGACGGTGCGTCTGCGTCTGCTCACCTGTTTACTGATGGTGGGGTTGCCCGCCTGGGCATTGGTGGACTGGCTGACCCTGCCCGCCGCCCAGTTTGATGCGCTGCTTCAGGCCCGGATTTTCTGCCTGCTGGCCCTCTCTCCGCTCATTCCCTTCTCCTATCTCATCCATTTCCAGCGCGAGCGCATGAAGTGGGCGCTGGGCTATCTGATGACGGTGATGCTGCTGTTTGCCCTCATCTGCCTGCACAGCTTTGGCGCGGATCAGGAGCTGCAAGCGGGCTACATGGCCTTTCCCTATCTGCTCATCAGCCTGTTTGCCATCTTCCCCATTCCGCTCTCCCTCAGTTTGCAGCTGACAGGGGGCATTATGGTGACCACCCTGGTGGGGAACTGGCTGCTGGTGGGGCAGCCGCTGTGGAGCATGCAGACTCTCAATCAGATCTGGTTGCTGGGGTTGTTTGCCCTGGCCAGCGCCTGGGTGCAGTGTGGCCAGCTCAATATGTTGCTGCAACTCTACCGGGAGTCCACCACGGACGAACTGACCGGCATGATGAACCGCCGCCTGCTGATGAAGCAGCTCGACAAAGCCAGGGTGACCATGGATCTCAAGCACTCCCCCTTTGCCGTCATGCTGCTGGATCTGGACAGGTTCAAGCGCATCAATGACACCTTCGGCCATCTGGCGGGGGATGCGGTACTGAAAGAGGTGGCGGCGACCCTGGCAGAACAGCTGGAGCCCGGCATGGTGCTGGGCCGCTATGGTGGCGAGGAGTTTGCCATCCTGTTGCCCCGTTGCGGCGAGCTGGCCCAGGCGAAGCGGGTGGCGGAGCGGCTGCGAGTGGCGGTAGAGGCGCGACTGGTGAAGAGCCCCACCTCGGATGAGCTGCTGGAGGTAACGGTGAGTATCGGTCTGACCCTGGCCCAGCGCGGCGAGAGTGTCGAAGATCTGCTCAATCGGGCTGACGAATGCCTCTACATGGCCAAGATGGCGGGGCGCAACTGCGTGGTCGGGGAGCTGGCGGGTGAGCCTGGTCTGAACCCGCCCGCAAAGACAGATGCCGCCTGAGGGCGGCATCTTGCTGGCAGCCTGGTTATCTCAGCTCAGCTGATATTTGCCAGAGAGCTGCTGGGCAAGCAGCTTGAACATGTTGAACACCGCCATTGTCTTGCCGGTTGGAGTGCCATCTTCGGCCAGGAAGAATTCCCCCTTGAACACCAGAATATCCCCTTTCTGTTCCACCGAATCGGCGCGCATGCCGTGGATGAAGTCTTCGTGGCTCTTGATGATGCCGTTGGCCATCTCCAGCAGGGCAGTCTCGGTGATCAGCTCTTTTTGTGGTTGCATGCTCGTCTCCTTAAACGACTACTGGACAGGGCATTGCACCACTTCACACAGTGGCGCCCTGTCTCTGATTGAAGAGGTGGAAAGCATACTGCAAACAGGGTTTTTCTGTCATTGATATGACCCCGTGTTTTGCCCCTTCCCGCTTTACCCCAGCACCAGATTTCTGAGCCAGTGACGCTGGCGGATCCTGCGCAGTACCAGCAATACCTTGCACAGCTCCTCCAGCAGCACCACGGCCACCACCCAGGAGAGGGGCCAGCCGAGCAGGCTGACAGCCACCCAGGCCAGCGGCAGGCCGATGCACCACATGGCGATGATGTCGATGAAGATGCTGTAGTTCACATCGCCGCCTGAGCGCAGCACGCCTACGATGCCCACCATGTTGAACACCTTGAGCAGCATGCCCAGACACATGACGGCGAGCACCTGACTCGCCTCTCCCATCAGGGAGCCCGGCAGGTTGCCGACCCATTGCAGCAGATTGGTTTGCAGCAGCCAGACAGCTATCCCCACCAACAGAGCACCTATGGGGGCCAGCAGCAGGAACAGCTGGGAGTGCTGCCAGGCGGCTTCGTACTCTTCCGCCCCGAGCCGGTGACCGAGCAGGGTAGAGCAGGCCACCGCCAGCCCGAAGAAGAGGGAGATGAGGATGCTCTCCAGCGTCCCCAGCGTGGTCATGATGGCGAGCGAATCCGTGCCAAGATGAGCATAGAGAAAGCCGTAGATCAGCATGCCGAAGGCCCAGAGCCCGTCGTGGAACAGCAGTGGCAGGGCGATCAGGGTGAAGCGCACCACCTCCTTGCGCCGAAAGGCGGCCCGCCAGTCGGTTTTACGCGGGATCAGGCGGGGCTCCTGGCGCATCAGATAGAAGAGCAGCAGTGCTGTCTGCAGCAGGCGTGAAATCGTGGTGCCCCAGGCAGAGCCTGCCACGCCCATGGCCTCGAAGCCAAAATGGCCGAAGATGAGGGCATAGTTGAGGATGACATTGGCAATGATGGCCATGATGCCGATCCGGGTCGGGGCGGCGGCGTTGCCCACGGATCGCAGGGCCGCCTCCAGCGGCACTACGATGGCGGTACAGAGGATGGTGGCGCCAGTGATCATCAGGAACCCATCGGCCAGCAGGCGCAGCTCGGGGTCCTGGCTGGCAAAGCCCAGTACGCAGCCCGGCGCGAGTACATAGATGAGCGCAAACGGCAGGCTCACCAGCAGGGCACCGACCAGCGCCAGCGCCAGGGAGCGGCGCACCCCGGCCAGCTCGCCGCGACCGTAATATTGGGCTGCCAATACAGAGACTCCCCCCGAGAGCCCCGCTATCACCAGCAGATTGAAGAAGAAGACCCGGTTACCCAAGCCGACCGCCGCCACTGCCGTGGTGCCAAGCTGGCTCACCATCATGATGTCGATGAGACCCAGCAGGGAGAACATCATGGACTGCAGTGACACTGGCAGGGCCAGTCGCCACAGTCGGGCCATGAAGTCGCGATCGGTGGTTTGTTTTAAAATCGCTTGCCAATAATTCATTTATGTTAACCGGGTATGTGAAAAGCAAGGTTTGTCATGGGTATGATAGGAGCTGGTGAGAGAGGGTTCACTGTGAGCATCTCTCGGCTTTCTTGTGCAAAACTATCTTGTTGAGGCGTTATGGCATTTGTCAGCGAGTGTCTGGAAATTGCCCCCGGTTGCGAGGAGCGGATGCTGGGGCGCGAAGGGCTGCCCCTGCTCGGTGAGGCGGGGATCTTCCTCAGCGGTCTCTCCCGGCTCAGGGATCACTACCTCATTCGCCGCAACCGGCCCGAGTTCCACATCCTGATGGTGAGCCACGACGAGGGAGGCGCCCTGCTCACCGACGCGGGGGAGCAAGCCATTCCGGCCGGGTCGCTGATTTTCCTGCCCGCCGCCGTGCCCGGTGGCCTCAAGCTGATTGGGGAGCGCTGGCAGATCAGCTGGATTTTGCTCGATGACGTGCCGCGCTGGCAGCACCTGCATCGGCTTGGTCACCGTATCTGGCAAGGGGATGAGGGGGAGCAGCTCTACCATCTGCTCAGTCTGATGCAGGGAGAGGGAGTCCGTTCACCCCTGCAACCCCAGTTGCTTAGCCTGTTGTTGGCGCTGCTGGAACGCACTCTGCAAGGGGAGGTACGCGGCACCCCCGAGCTGAGGTTGCAGGCGCTGTTTCGCCGGGTGGAGGCGCGCCTTGACGAGCCCTGGAGCGTGGCCTTGCTCGCTGGCCAGATGGCCTGCTCTGTGCCCCATCTACATCGCCTCTGCCAGCAGGTGTTCGGCATGGGGCCCATGGCCTGGCTTACCCGATTGCGAATGAACAAGGCGCGCCAGTTGTTGCTCTACACCAACTGGCCCCTTGCCGAGCTGGCCAGCCGGGTCGGTTACAGCGATGGCGCCAACTTTGCGAACCGCTTTCGCCAGCTGACTGGTCAGACCCCCGGTGCCTTTCGCCGCCTGGGTCGCAAACCTTTTGCAACGAATGTGCAAACTCTTTGAAATTCGTGGCGCAAGCTCATAGGATCGGCAGGTTCCTTCGTCCAGGCCATCGTTTAGGTACCAGAAACATGTTTGAAGATAATAATCAGAAACGTCCCCTCTACATCCCCTATGCCGGTCCCGCCCTGCTGGAGACACCGCTGCTCAACAAGGGCAGCGCCTTCACCAGCGAGGAGCGCAGCAGCTTCAATCTGGAAGGGCTGTTGCCCCAGAATATCGAGACCATCGAAGAGCAGGCCGAGCGTGCCTACCGCCAGTTCATGGCGTTTGGCAATGATTTGGACAAGCACATCTATCTGCGTAACATCCAGGACACCAACGAGACGCTCTTTTACCGTCTGTTGCACAACCACCTGACCGAGATGCTGCCCGTCATCTACACCCCGACCGTGGGCAAGGCGTGCGAGGAGTTCTCCAACATCTATCGCCGTGCCCGCGGTCTCTTCATCTCCTATCCGGACAAGGACAGGATCGATGACATGCTGCAAAACGCCACCAAGCAGAACGTCAAGGTGATAGTGGTCACCGATGGCGAGCGGATCCTGGGTCTGGGGGATCAGGGGATTGGCGGCATGGGCATTCCCATCGGCAAGCTGTCGCTCTACACCGCCTGTGGCGGCATTTCGCCTGCTTACTGCCTGCCTGTGGTGCTGGACGTGGGTACCAACAACCAGCAGCTGCTCAGCGACCCCTTCTACATGGGCTGGCGCAATCCGCGCATCTCGGGGGAAGAGTATGCCGAGTTCGTCGATGCCTTCATCCAGGCGGTCAAGCGTCGCTGGCCCGATATCCTGCTGCAATTCGAGGACTTCGCCCAGAACAACGCCATGCCGCTGCTCAACCGCTACAAGAACGAGCTCTGCTGCTTCAACGACGATATTCAGGGCACGGCCGCCGTGACGCTCGGCAGCCTGATCGCCGCCTGCAAGGCCTCCGGTGCCAAGCTCTCCGAGAAGCGGGTCGCCTTCCTCGGTGCGGGCAGTGCAGGTTGCGGCATCGCCGAGCAGATAGTGGCGCAGATGAAGGCCGAAGGGCTGACCGACGCCCAGGCCCGTGGCCGGGTCTTCATGGTGGATCGTTTTGGTCTCATTACCGACAAGATCCCCAACCAGCTCGATTTCCAGCGCCGCCTCTCCCAGCCGGTGGATCGCATCGCTGACTGGCCGGTGGGGGACAACATCTCCCTGCTGGAGGTGATGGAGCATGGTCGTCCGGATATCCTGATCGGGGTTTCCGGTCAGCCGGGCCTGTTCACCGAAGAGGTGGTCAAGACGATGCACAAACACTGCACCCGTCCCATCATATTCCCGCTCTCCAACCCCACCTCTCGAGTGGAAGCGACGCCGGCGGACCTCATTCGCTGGACCGACGGTCAGGCGCTGGTCGCCACCGGCAGCCCGTTCGCCCCCGTGGAGTACAAGGGCAAGCGTTACGTCATCGCCCAGTGCAACAACTCCTTCATCTTCCCGGGGATAGGCCTTGGCGTCATCGCCTCCGGTGCCACCCGGGTGACCGATGCCATGCTGATGTCGGCCAGCCGCGCCTTGGCGGAGTGCTCGCCGCTGGTGAAGGGGGCTGAAGGTTCCTTGCTGCCGGATCTGGCAGACATCCATCAGGTCTCCCGCTACATCGCCAAGATGGTGGCCAAAACCGCCATGCTGCAGGGCAAGGCGGTACAGACCCCGGACGAGGTGATCGATCAGGCCATCGAAGCGAACTTCTGGCGACCCGAGTACCGGCGCTATCGCCGTACCTCCTTCTGACCCTCTCGCTGCGTGCAACAAGCGAAAATGCAAAAGGGATGCTTCGGCATCCCTTTTTTGTGCACGGCTGACGAGTCTGGCCTGTTACATCTCGGCTTCTGCCACCGGTGCTTCGGGAGTACCTTGCACCCCTGTCACCCTGACTTCGACCCGGCGATCCGGCCCAAGGCAATCGATGAGGGCTGCTCTGGCCTTGATGGCATCACACTGGCTGCCGGTGACCGGATTGCTCTCGCCATTGCCCTGGATGCTCACCTTGTCGGCGGGCAAACCTTTGCCGATCAGGAAGTTGGCCACAGTGCTTGCCCGGGCTTCTGACAGCGCCAGATTGTTGATATCCGAGCCGATGCGATCCGTGTAACCCATCACAAGGGCACTGCCATCTTTGGGCTGAACATCCACTATCTGCTGGTAGAGTGCCTCCAGTGCCTGCATCCCTTCCGGTTTCAGCTCTGCCTTGCCGAACGCGAACAGTACATCCGAGCTCAGGTTGAAGGTCTGATCCACAGGTTCCGGGGCGGGGGGAGGCGGTGGTGGAACCAGGACGGGGGCGGGAGCTGGTGCGACCGTCTTGCTGCGGTTGGGATGGATCACCAGCTCCAGCGTGGCGGTGCTGATGTTGCTCACCCAGCGCTGGGTGCCGCTGCCTACCTTGTCGTTGTCCGAGTCATCACCGACCCGGACCAGATAGCGGTAGCGCGCCTGGATATCGACCCAGTCGTGCAGTTTGGCCGTCAGCCCAAGGCCAGCCAGCGGAGCCAGGTTGTCATCACCACCGTTGATGGATTTGACGTGGTAAAGGTAACCGCCACCCTCGGCAAACACCGAGAAGACGTCACCCAGTGGCAGCCTGCCTATCACAGACAGGGTGGCCCCCTGGCTGCTGAAGTCGGTGCCTTGCACATCCCAGTCACCGGTCGACAGATAGCCGAGCTCTGCCCCCAGATTTTCGGTGAAGTTGTAGCCGCCAAACAAGGTGAGCGCTGTGGCGTCCTTGCTCGCATCCTTGCCAAAATCACCCAGATCGTGGGCGATGGCCCAGCCTCCACCAGCCCCGACGTACCAGTCATTGACCGGTGCCGCCAGCGCCCCCGTGCTCGCCAGTGCCAAAGCAATCCAAACAGGTTTCAGTTTTATGTTCATCGCGTATCCTCGTCGATGCATGGTGTCGTAGGGCTCCTGCCCTGTTATGTACAACCACCACTATTTATAGGCGATAAAGGGTGTTTGACCATGTTGGACGGTAAGGATGGGGAGAGGATCACGAAATGACGCCGGGATGGGGCTGAATGCAGTAAAAACACAATAAAAAAGGAGGCCGGACGGCCTCCTTCATATGCCTTGAGGGCTTGTTACTGAGTCACTTCCTGAATGCCGGTGACGCGCACTTCAACACGACGATCCGGCGCCAGGCAGGCGATCAGCTGAGCCTTGGCCTTGATGCCGTCACACTGGGTGCCGGTGACGGGCTCGGCCTTACCACGGCCATCGATGGATACCTTGCCAGCTGGCAGACCCTTGCCGACCAGGAAGTCCGCCACAGTGCGGGCACGAGCTTCTGACAGCTTCAGGTTGTAGCCGTCAGAGCCGATGCGGTCGGTGTAACCGACGACCACGGCGCTGCCATCTTTGGGCTGCACGTCGACGATTTGCTGATACAGAGTGTTCAGCGATGCAACCCCTTCCGGCTTCAGAGTGGATTTGCCAAAGGCAAACAGCACATCCGAGCTCAGGGAGAAGCTCTTGTCGACCACGACAGGCTCAGGTACCGGCTCGGGCGCTGGCGCAGCGACAGGGGCCACATAGGAGGTGCGATTCGGGTGCATCACCAGTTCCAGGGTGGCCACACTCATGTCGGTTTCCCAGGTCTTCTGCTCATCACCCAGGTTCCACATGTAGCGATAGCGGGCTTGTACGTCGATGAGGTCGGAAAGCTTGGCAGTCAGACCAACACCCGCCAGCGGCGCTGTGCCGTTGTCGCTGTTGCCGTTGCCGTTGCCGTTGACGTGGTTGAAGTAGGCACCGCCTTCTGCAAACACGGAGAAGATGTCGCCGAGGGGCAGACGGGCAAGGCCGGACAGGGTGGCACCCTGGGTCTTGAAGTCGACACCGTCGACACCCGCTTTACCGGTATAGAGATAACCCAGCTCGGCAGCGTAGTAATCATTGAAGTTGTAGCCACCAAACAGGGAGAGCGCAGTGGCGTCCTTGTCGGCGTCTTTGCCAAAGTCGTTCAGGTCGTGGCCATAAGCCCAACCTGCACCGATACCTGTGTACCAATCGTCGGCTGCCTGAGCGGTAGAAGTTCCCATGGCCGCGATGGCCAGAGCAATCAGGGCGGGTGCCATTTTCATTTTCATCGTTTTATCCTCGTTGAGTTTGCCGTGCTAGGGCGTACTGCGCACTCTTCAGTTATACCGGTCGCAAGTGACATTTCAGCGGCGACCTCCGTGGCTGACCACGGGTGGTACGAAGTAAAAAATGGATGGTTCCTGGATACTCATGAAGCCTTGGCTTCATGGACAACTAACCGGGCAAGAAGCACTTTTAATAGTTCATCCAATGCCTTACAAGCGGGGTTACTGTATTCCTTTGACTCGGGTTGATCAAGTTTCTGTACAGATATCCAGCGCTGGTGCGGGGTTGCACGAACAGGCGGGCAATGTGATGGGGAAAACGGTTTGACAGAAGGTGACGCGAATTGCTGCGTTCTTAATCAGGCTGCGGAAAGTGGATAGACAAAGGGGATGCCGTGGCATCCCCTTTTCGCATTATCTGAACGGTGTCAGATTATTGCTGAACTACTTGTACACCGGATACGCGGATTTCAACGCGACGGTCCGGGGCCAAGCAGGAGATCAGCTGAGCTTTGGCTTTCACGCCATCACACTTGTTGCCGGTGACCGGGTTGGCTTCGCCACGACCTTCAACAGCAACTTTGCTGGCAGCCATACCTTTGCTGACCAGGAAGTTGGCAACGGTACGGGCACGGGCTTCAGACAGCTTCTGGTTGTAAGCGTCGGAACCGATGCGGTCGGTGTAACCAACAACAACGGCGCTGCCGTCTTTCGGCTGGAAGTCAACGATCTGCTGGTACAGGGAGTTGAGTGCTTCGATGCCTTCTGCCTTCAGGCTGTCTTTGCCAAAGGCAAACAGCACGTCGGAGTTCAGGGCAAAGTTCTTCTCAACAACCTGCGGAGCAGGAGCCGGCGCTTCTTCAACAACCGGTGCCGGAGCAGGAGCTACGTAGGAAGAGCGGAACGGGTGGTAAACGGCTTCCAGGGTCGTAACGCTCTGGTTGGACTTGTAGCGTACATTGTCGGCGTGCAGATCAGCCACGTCCCACATGTAGCGGTAGCGAGCTTGCAGATCCAGCGCGTCGTTTACCTGGTAGGTCACGCCCAGGCCGGCCAGCGGGGATACTTTGGTATCGCTGGTGCCCATGCCGTCGGTGTGAGCCCAGTAGGCACCGCCTTCAGCGAAGGCAGAGAAGTCGCCGCCCAGCGGCAGACGAGCGATACCGGACAAGGTTGCGCCCTGGTTCTCGTAACGGTTGCCATCGGTGTTACCACGGCCGGCGTACTGGTAGCCCAGCTCGGAACCGAAGTACTCGTTGAAGTTGTAACCTACGAAGGCGTTGGCCGCCGCAGCGTTTTCTTCACCATTTTTCACGCCTTCGATCTTGTTCAGACCGTTGAAGTGAGCAGCACCAGCACCGGCACCGAAGTAGATATCATCAGCGGCGTGAGCTGCAGTTGCACCCATGGCAGCCATGGCGATGGCGATCAGGGAAGGAGCCATTTTCATCATAAAAAAATCCTCGTTGAGATGGCACGTTGGTTACGTGCTTCGCACTTTTTAATTTATGTAAGCTGCAGGCTCTGCCGAACAACAGTGTTGAAGCGGGCAGGGATCCCGGTTCCATCCGAGAGGCACTCATTCCTGGTGCACAAGCGAGCGGTTGGCATCATATGGGATGCAATCAACCCTTCACGAACAGCCAATGTCATTCCGATGACGAGGCGCACTCTATGCCGATTTCAAAACATGATCAAGCTCACAAATAGCCCATATGGCAAATTGTGTCGTGTGGATAACTGGCTGTTTATCCAAATTAATTAGTGATCCAAATAGGCTCTGTGCAGCTTCTTTTCGAGTTTCATATAGGACTGAACCCAGTCAGATTGCGCCATGGCGGGACATTCGCGCGCCTGGAACACCGCCAGATAGTCGGCTTCGGTTGCTTTGCACAGCAAGGGAGTAAAGCTGAGCAGGAAATGACGAGCCAGATAGGGGTCGAGAGGCCAGATATTGAGGATGGCCCGAGCTACGGGCTGCACCGCGGCTGAACAGCGAAAGTGCAGGTGACCCGACTCCAGCCATTGCCCCATTTCGGCGAGCCCGGAGGCGGGCACCAGGCCTCCATCTCCCGGCACCTTGGCAAGGGCGATGCGGTTGCCGTTGCCAAGCAGCAGAGTGTGCGCTTCTTGCACCATGCCATCGTGACTGCGCAGGGGGAGGTCCGCAACGGGCTGCTCAAGAAACAGACTGCATTTGTCATCGAGCGCAGTCAAAACCGCTGCCGCCTGTTCATGCATGCTGGCGGGTAACCAGAAGGCTTCGGCGCGTGTCTGCTGGCCTTGCATCAACTGGCGGGTGAGAGCTTCAGGATCTGAAACTGGATGTAAACAGGAGATTATGCCGGGAAGCGCCATGAGTTCTTACTCTTTAGGGATAGCTGGCGGATTATACGAGTTATTCTGGCGGCAACAATAAAGGTTTCTTTTCGAGACTGTTTACCTGAGGCGGTTGAGCGATTACCATCCCCGAGGTTTACAAGGGTTGTCGTCGAAAGACGCTGATTAAAGATAGAGGCTCGACCATAACGAGTCCGTTCAAAACTGATACACTTGACTACGAGTCGTCGCGAAAAATAAAGGTGGAGTCAATCCGCCGTACGGAGTATGGAACAATATGAATTCAAATATCGTAACTGTTGGCAAGAAGATCCGTCAGATCCGTGAAGCGGTCGGTTTGAGCCGTCCTAAATTTGCCGATCTGCTGGGCGTTCCCCCCACCACCCTGAAGAACTATGAACTGGGTTATCGTGAAGTAGGTGGCGCCTTCCTGGTGGCACTGGCTCATCACCCGGAACTGCACAAGTTCACCCTCTGGCTGCTGGCTGACAAAAAAGTCGCCGAAATCGGCCAGATCGGTCCGGACGATATTGCCAAGGCTTGATTTAATTGGGCTTTGACAAAAATGCCGCCATTGAGGCGGCATTTTTTTATCCATCAAATAATGACATCAATTAATTAAATTTGGCTCATTGTGCTCTCGTCCGGGATTTTAACGAAAATATCTTGGCAAGCCGGATTAATCCTCAGAAAATTCTGACCCTGAAATTAGGGGTATCCCTTGCATGATGCGCACAGTGAGACAAGCATGAGTCAAATCCTTCCCAAGGCCAGAGATGGCTTTACCAGCAAATTCGGTGTCCTTGCCGCTACTTTGGGCTCTGCCGTCGGGCTAGGCAATATCTGGAAATTTCCCTACCTGACTGGTGAAAACGGCGGCGCCAGCTTCCTGCTGGTGTATGTCATTGCCACCCTGCTGGTGGGTCTGCCGGTGATGATTTCCGAGATCATGCTGGGTCGCAAGGGCAAAGCCGATGCGGTGACGACCTTGAGCAAGCTGGCACCCAAGGGCCAGCCCTGGTGGCTGATTGCCCTGATGGGGGTGGTTGCGGCCTTCCTCATCATGTCTTTCTATTCCGAGGTCGCGGCCTGGGTGTTTGCCTATATCTTCAAGGCGGCCAGCGGCGAGATACTGTCGACGGATCCTGCGGTCACGGGGGCAGCCTTCAATGCGCTTATCACCAATCCGCTACAGAGTCTGCTCTGGCAGTGGCTGGTGCTGGTGCTGATGGGGGGCATACTGCTGATGGGGGTCTCCAGAGGGATCGAGGCTGTTACCAAGAAGCTGATGCCCGTGCTCTTCATCCTGCTGCTGGTGATCGGCATTCGCAGTCTGACCCTGCCAGGGGCGAGTCAGGGGCTGCATTTTCTGTTCTCGCCGGACTTTTCCAAGATCACCGCCGGTGTGGTGCTGACCGCCATGGGGCTGGCGTTTTTCAAGCTTTCCATCGGCATGGGCTGCATGATGACCTATGGCAGCTATTTTCGGGATGATCAGAACATACCGCTGACTACCTTCCGGGTGATGTGCGCCGATCTGTTCGTCTCCATGCTGGCGGGGATCGCCATCTTCCCGGCTGTGTTTGCGTTCGGTTTCGAGCCAACGGCGGGTCCCTCCCTGCTGTTCATCACGATTCCGGCCGTGTTCGCCAGCATACCCTTCGGTCACCTGTTCATGGTGCTGTTCTTCGTGCTTTCCGCCATTGCGGCCACGGGCGCCATGCTCTCCATTCTGGAAGTCCCTGTTTCCGTGGTATCCGAGCGTTTTCACATGAGCCGTCCCAAGGCGACCCTGCTCAACTTGCTGGTGCTGGGGGCCGTCGGGTCGACCTGCGCGCTCTCCAACAGCTCACTGGCAGAGGTGCAGATCGCCGGCAAGACCTTCTTCGATCTGTTCGACTTCGTCTCATCCAATGTGTTGATGCCCCTTGGCGGTATCTTCCTCTGCCTGTTCGTGGGCTGGGTATGGGGTTTCGAGCGGATGAAGGCGGCGTTGACCAACGACGGCGAACTGGAGCTGGCCATCCTCAAGCCGCTGTTTTTCATCATCCGTTATGTGTCACCGCTGCTGATCCTGATCGTGATGTTAAAGGGGCTGGGGCTGTTCTGATGGCTTGCCGCCGCAAGAAAGCAAAAGAGCGCCGTGGGCGCTCTTTTTTATGGGCTCGTCAGGTTGGCACCTGGCGTCAAATCAAGCCGAGACGGGAAAGCTCATCCTTGAGCTGCTCCATGTTGCGTTCGACACAGGCTTCCCCTTCGTTGATGGCATCGGAGGCCCGGTGGAAGTCCATGATGGAGAAGCTGCCAAGGCGCGGGCAGAGCTGGATTTCGGGCGGATCCCCCGCCATACGGGCGCGGGTGATGCGTTCCTGCATTATGTTGATGGAACCCGTCATCACGCTCCACATCCCAGGGGTATTGGGGCCATCGCCCCGGTTCAGCCACTGACTGAAGCGGTTGCCGGTGACGGGCTCATCCGGTTCATCTGTCCAGGGCTGGTGCATGTCGGCGTTGAGGTTGACGGCGATCACTACCTCGGCCCCCATGGCGCGGGCCAGCGAAATGGGCACGGGATTGACCACGGCGCCATCTACCAGCCAGCGATCCTCGACCAGGGTGGGGGTGAGTATGCCAGGCATGCCGCAGGAGGCGCGTACACACTGGCGCAGCGGCCCCTCTTTCAGCCAGATCTCGCGGCCGGTATCGAGCTCGGTGGCAACGCAGGCGAAGGGAAGGGGCAGGCTCTCGATGACGGGGTCGCCCAGGTGATTGGCGGCGATGCCAAACACCTTTTCCCCGCGAAACAGCCCGCCGGAGAGGGCGGGGTCGAGCAGGCTGACCACCTGCAACCGGCTGAAGCCGCGCACCCAGGACTCCAGCTTGTCCAGCTCGCCAGCAGCATAGGCGGCACCGACAAAGCTGCCGATGGAGCAACCTGCCACCAGATCCGGCTTGACGCCCAGGCGCTCCAGCGCCCGTATGATGCCGATATGGGCCCATCCTCGGGCAGCACCACTGCCCAGAGCCAATCCCACGCGGGGTTTTCGTGACACTTTGTCTCTCCTGAGGTGAGTGAGGCTCCCAGCTTACCCCGTGTTTTTGGCGCCGTCATCCTGCCAGCCTTCGCTTCGATTGCGTCCATTGGCTTTGGCTTGATAGAGGGCGAGATCCGCCCGGTGGATAGCCTCCTTCAGTGGAGTCCCGGCACGGCAATGGTGATAGCCCAGGCTGATGGTGACCGCAAGATCTGGCGCTATCTCCTCCCATGGATGTTCTGCTATCTGCAGGCGCAGCCGCTCGGCCAGTTGTTCGAGGGGCTCGCGCCCTCTGGCGAGCAGCAGAAGTTCGAGGGGCTCGCGCCCTCTGGCGAGCAGCAGAAGTTCGAGGGGCTCGCGCCCTCTGGCGAGCAGCAGAAATTCCTCGCCACCCCAGCGGATCAGGGCATCCTCTTTCTTCAGCAGAGGCTGGCAGAGTGTGACCAGCCGGATCAGCACCTGATCGCCAACCTCGTGACCGAAGCGGTCGTTGACCTGTTTGAAGTGATCGCAATCGAACATGACCACTCCGACTTCACGGGCTTTGGCTCGCAGATGAAGGCGCTCGAATTCATCGAAATAGTGGCGATTGTAGGTGCCGGTCAGGGCATCGTGACTGGATAAATAGTCGAGCTGCCGGTTCAGACGACGGGCCTTGAGGCTGGAAAGCGCCGCCCACATCATGAAGAGGATGGTGATCAGGGAAGGGAGTGAATGCCAGAACAGGGCCTGGGTGAGTGCGGTCAGCGGGATACGGTGGATCAGGGTGAGTTGCGTATCAGGAATAGTCTGGACCAGTTGGAGGGCTCCTTGCCGCCACTGGTAACCATGCCTGTCAGTCTGGAACTTTGGGACAAAGTCGGCCCCCTGCGCGCTGCTGGCCAAGATCTGCTGGTATTGGTTGACCAAAAACAGGCTGCCAATGGCGGGGGTGGACTCATGCAGCAGCCGATCGAGTCGCGTGAGCAGCACATCTATACTGATGACCCCCACCAGCGTTTGATCCTTCACTATGGGTTGTGACAGAGAAATCATCTGCCCCATACCGGCAAAATCTTCGTAGGGGCGCGATACGATGGCGCGCTGGCTGGGGTTTTGCTGTTTCAGGGCATCCTGCCAGTAAGATTTCAGATAGATGGCGCGATGAAAGCGAAACTCGCTGGAGGGGATCCAGGGGTAGAGATAGATAAAGTCATCTACCCCGGTGAAATAGACCCAGGCGACCTTGTCCCCCAGCAGCTTGCTGGCGGTGGAGAGCAGGGGTGACAGACTGAGCGCCAGATGCAGTCTGGCTTCTCGCTCGCTGCCCGGGGCGGGCAGTCGGCCCAGTCCGGTCAGATTGCCGCTGAGCCCGGCGGGCAGGTTGGCGGGAACCTTGTCCAACGAGAATCCCAGCTCGGGATCTGTGTGCAGGGCTTGATAAAGCTGGCGAGTCAGCGCCGATTGCGGATTGCTGCGCAGCCGCTCCTCGGCCTGGCCACGCATGGCCTCGAGCACGGTTTCCATCTGCTGGAATTGGGATCGCAAACGGGCCGCGATGTTGAGGGTATCGCGCTCGTTGAGTTCGGTGACCTGTTTCAGAGTCTGATGGAAGGTGAGGGCAAGCAGCAGTATGACGAGGGAGCCCAGCAGCCATTGCAGGCGGTGTGTGACGATATGGATGCGTTTCTCTGGCATAGGCGGCCTGGCCTGATCTGGACTGGTTCGGTTCATCAGTTTAGGGCAGAACCATCAAGAACGTCTCCTGTGGCGACGATTTCGGTGATCTTCCACCGCTTCTGTTACGTTTTGTCACATTTATACATAGTCACGGCATAGTCAGGGGGTAACATGATGCCCATCATTGATAAAGTGCCTCCTTTTTCCCTAATTTCATGGATTGCTTGATGAAAATGCGTATGTGGCTGTCGATCGCCTGTCTCTCCCTGCTGATGCTGGGTGTCTGGTATTACCGTAACGGTGAAGCCGTCAGCAAACCCCAGACCAAGCAGGTCAATATCAGGGCGCAAACGGTCAAGCAGAGTCTGGCTGAACCCTCCATCAAGCTGGTGAGCAAGCTGGCCGCCAATCGCTCCGTGGTGATAAGCCCCGAGGTGACAGGGCGTATCGTCAAGATAGCGGTGCGCTCCGGTCAGCAGGTCAAGCAGGGCGATACCCTGATTGCGCTGGATGCGGGCAAGCAGCAGGCGGAGCTCGCCGAGCAGAGTGCCAGTGCGCGCGATGAGGCTCGCAAGCTGCGGGACATGCGCCGGCTGGTGGCGCGCGGCGCCGTGACCCAGTCAGAGCTGGAAGGGCAGGAGGCCACAGTGGCGCAAGTCCAGGCAAGGGTGGATGCGGCACGTTACGAGCTCTCCTTGCGCACCCTGCAAGCGCCGTTTGACGGCTCCGTCAGCCTCATCGACTTGAGTGAAGGGGCCCTGGTGAACAGTGGTGACACCCTGCTCCATCTCGATGAGCTTGCCAGGCTGCGGCTCGATCTGGCGGTGCCCGAGCGTTACCTCTCCCTGCTGCGCCCCGGCATGGCGGTGACCGCCACCAGCTCGGCCTGGCCGGAGCAATCGTTTCATGGCGTGCTGGAGACCCTCGACAGCCGGGTGTCCAACGATACCCAGAACATCAAGGCCCGTGTCATCATTCCCAATCCTGACGGTCAGCTGCGGCCCGGCATGCTGCTCAATGTGGAGCTCTCCCTGCCGCCCCAGAAGATGACCCTGATCCCCGCCCAGTCGGTGGAGTACGCCGGTGAACAGCGCTTCGTCTATCGCCTCGAGCCCGATGGTCGGGTCAAGCGGGTGGCCGTGGTGCTGGGGGATACCCATGGTGAAGAGGTGTGGGTCACCGAGGGCTTGAAGGTCGGCGATCGCATAGTGGTAGAGGGGCTGGTCAATCTGCGTGACGGCATCAGTGTGCACGATCTGGCGGAGGTCAAAGGCTGATGTGGCTCTCCGATGTATCTGTTCGTCGCCCCTTGGTGGCTGTGGTATTGAGTGCCCTCTTGACCGTGTTCGGTCTGGTGGCTTTCAGCAAATTGACGGTGCGCGAGATGCCGGATGTGCAGACGCCATCCGTCTCCATCACCACCATGTACGAGGGGGCGGCCCCCGCCGTCATGGAGAGCCAGGTCACCAAGCCCATCGAGGATCAGCTCTCCGGCATCAGCGGCATCAAAAACATCAACTCGGTGACCCGCAAGGGGCGCTCCGTCATCACGGTGGAGTTCAAGCTCGGCTGGAACATGGTGGAGGGCACCTCGGATGTGCGCGATGCCCTCTCCCGTGCCCGGCCCAGGTTGCCGGACGACGTGGATGAACCCATGGTCACCAAGGACAACGGTAACGGCGATGTTGCTGTCTGGTTGAACTTCAGCAGCACCCAGATGGACCGTACCGCCATGACCGACTACGCCAACCGCGTGCTGGTCGACCCCTTGAGTCTGGTGGACGGGGTGAGCGAGGTGGCCCTCTCCGGCGATCTGACCCAGGTGATGTACGTGCGGCTGCGCCCGGCGGACATGGCAGCCCGTGGCATCACGGTGGCGGACGTGCAGGATGCCCTCAAGCGGGAGAATATCGAGCTGCCGGGCGGCGAAATTCGCAACAACAGCATGACGATGGCGGTGCAGATTGCCCGCCTCTACCACACAGCTGCCGATTTCCAGGCCTTGCAGGTGCGCAGTGCCGACAACGGTCAGAGCATCTATCTGGCGGACATCGCCGATGTGGAGGTGGGCGCCAAGAATGAAGACAGCGCCTATCAGCGCAATGGTCGCGAGAGTTTGGGGATCGGCATAGTCGCCCAGTCCACCGCCAACCCCCTGGCGGTGGCCCAGGGCATCGAGCTGAAGGTCGCCGAGATGCAGCGCTTCCTGCCGGAAGGGGCCAAGCTCGAGGTCGACTATGACTCCACCATCTTCATCAAGCAGGCCATCGACGAGGTGTACGAGACGCTGGCCATCAGCGCCGTGCTGGTGGTGGCCGTGCTCTATCTGTTTCTGGGGCAGGGGCGTACCACACTGATCCCGGCCATTACGGTCCCTGTGTCGCTGATCTCCGCCTTTATAGGTGCCTGGTATCTCGGTTTTTCCATCAACCTCATTACCCTGCTGGCACTGATCCTCGCCATCGGTCTGGTGGTGGATGACGCCATAGTGGTGGTGGAGAACATTCACCACCACCTGCAACGGGGTGAGCCACCGCTGATGGCGGCCTGGCACGGCACCCGCGAGGTGGGTTTTGCCGTGGTGGCGACCACGGCCGTGCTGGTGATGGTGTTTGTGCCCATCGCCTTCATGGATGGCATGGTGGGGCGGCTCTTTACCGAGTTCGCCATCCTGCTCTCCCTGGCGGTGCTCTTCTCCTCCCTAGTGGCACTGACCCTGACGCCGGCCATGGGCTCCTGGCTGATGCGCTCCGTCGACAAACCCAATGTGCTGACGGCGGCGCTCGATCGCGGCCTCGGTTGGGTAGAAAAACACTACCGACGCCTGCTTGGCTGGGTGCTGCGTCGTTCGGCCTGGACGCCGCTGGTGCTCTTGCTCTGCCTTGGCGGCATCGGTGCCCTGTTTGGCCAGTTGCCCACCAGCCTGACCCCTACCGAAGACAGGGGCGTGCTCTATGTGTTCGTGAAGGGGGCCGAGGGCACCAGCATAGAGCGGATGAAGCGCAACATGCAGCAGGTGGAGGCCGCCATCATGCCGCTGCTGGGCAAGGGAGTGGTGCAGGCCATGAGCTTCAGCACCCCGGCCTTTGGCCGTGGCGGCGATCAGACCGGGATGGCGATCATTCAGCTCACCGACTGGGCCGAGCGGGACGAAACTGCCACCCAGTTTGCCCAGTCTCTGAGTGGACGACTGGCGGGGATCCCAGATGTGATGATCCGCACCTTCCAGCCGGGCTTTCGGGGCGGCTCCACCGCTGCCGTCCAGTTCGTGCTGCAGGGCTCCGACTATGCCGAGCTCTACCAGCAAGGGCTGGCGTTGAAAGAGGCGGCGGCCCAGAGCAGCCTGATGTCGATGCCGGATCTCGACTACGCCGAGAAGACCCCCGAGCTGCAAGTGACCATAGAGCGGGACAGGGCCAGCCAGCTCGGCATTCCAGTGTCGACCGTGGCCAGCTCGCTGCAGGCCCTGCTCGGCGGCGTGAGCCAGACCACCTATGTGGACAGGGGCGAGGAGTACGACGTCTATCTGCGCGCCAATCAGCACGACTTCAACGGCGTGTCCGATCTCAGCCGTATCTATCTCAAGGCTGCCAGTGGCGAGATGGTGAGTCTCTCCACCCTGGCCACCGTCAAACAGGTGGCGAGCCCGCAGCGGCTCAACCATTACCAGCGGCAAAAAGCGGTGACCCTCACCGCCGATCTGGCGCCGGATCGCACCCTGGGGGAGGCGCTGGACTTCCTCGATGGCTGGGCCAATGCCAATCTGCCGAGCGGCATGACGGTGGATTACGCCGGTGAGTCCAAGGATTATCGCGACAACCAGGGCGAGATGGTAATGGTGTTCGGTCTGGCCCTGCTGGTGGTCTATCTGGTGCTGGTGGCCCAGTTCGAGAGCATGCTGACCCCGGCTGTGGTGATGGTGACGGTTCCCCTTGGCATCTTCGGTGGTCTGCTCGGCCTCTGGCTGACGGGACAGGAGCTGAGCATCTACAGCCAGATCGGGATGATCATGCTGATCGGCATGGTGACCAAGAACGGCATCTTGATCGTAGAGTTCATCAACCAGCTGCGTCAGCGTGGGGAAGCGTTCGATGAGGCCATCATTGCCGGCTCGGTGCGCCGCCTGCGGCCCATTCTGATGACGTCGCTGACCGCCATCATAGGGGCAGTGCCGCTGATGCTCTCCATGGGGGCAGGTTACGAGAGCCGGATGGCGGTGGGCACAGTGGTCTTCTTCGGGTTGTCTCTCGCGACCCTGGTGACTCTGCTGATGGTGCCTGCCATCTATCATCTGCTGGCCAAACGGGCGGGCATGACAGGGGCGCGGGATCTGCTGGTGGACGAGGCGCTGGCAGCCGAGTTGGCGGTGAAAGCCGAGGATAAACCGGCGGCCTGATACCTACACCCATATAGGTGCAAGCCGCAGAAAGCGGATGGCATCACGGCAGTCGGCGGTTAATATGTAGCCAGTTTTAACCTTGAGGTGAGCTATGTTGCCATCTGCTATCTATGAGCCGCTGCCTTTTGCCTATATGGGCAGCGGTTTGCTGTTGCTGGGGGTTGCCGAGCAACCGGGTCTGCTGCTGGCCGGACTGGCGTTTTATCTGGCCGGTTCCCTGGCCTGGTTCAGGCGCAGTGCCCATAGACGCATCGACAAGCCACTCCCTGCCCGCAAGCAGGGCTGGCCGCTCTGGCTCTACGAGATCCGTCCGTTCGCGCTGATCCTGCTGGGTTTGCTGATGCTGCGTCTGGCCACTCACCCCATCTTCCTGGCGCCAGCCCTGGTCTGGTGTCTGCTCGGTGGTTATCAGCTGCTGCAGCGCCACTACAGCCGCATAGTGCTGGCCCGCGTCCTGGCCTGATCCCGTTCAACCCCGCGTTATTGAGGCGAGCCAGTCACTGGCTCACCTTTCCCCCTTGCTCTGTAGGGGTAAAAAGCCATCGCTCCCGCTCTGCTCTGCCGGTATAATGCGCGACCCGAATTGTTCCAGGTGTTCAAAATGCAGCCGGTTACCCACCTTTTCTCCTATCCCCGCTACTGGGCCGAGTGCTACGGCACTGCGCCCTTCCTGCCCATGTCCCGCGCGGAGATGGACAAGCTCGGCTGGGACAGCTGTGACATAGTCCTGGTGACCGGTGACGCTTATGTGGATCACCCGAGTTTCGGCATGGCGGTGATCGGCCGCATGCTGGAATCCCAGGGCTTTCGGGTCGGCATCATTGCCCAGCCGGACTGGTCATCGAAAGATGACTTCATGCGTCTGGGCAAACCCAACCTCTTCTACGGGGTGACCGCGGGCAACATGGACTCCATGATCAACCGCTACACCTCCGACAAGAAGCTGCGCCACGATGATGCCTACACACCGGGAGACATAGGCGGCAAGCGGCCCGACCGCGCCACCCTGGTCTATACCCAGCGCTGTAAAGAAGCTTTCAAAGAGGTGCCGGTAGTCATAGGTGGCATAGAGGCGTCGCTGCGCCGCATAGCCCACTACGACTACTGGTCCGAGACCATACGTCGCTCCATCCTGCTCGATGCCAAGGCCGACATCCTCATTTATGGCAACGCCGAGCGCCCGCTCATCGAGGTGGCGCACCGCATCGCCAATGGCGAAACCATCGACACCATGCAGGACATTCGCGGCACAGCTGTGATCCGCAAGGAGCCGCTGCCCGAGTGGCGCGGGGTGGATTCGAGCAAGCTGGATCAGATCGGCCGCATCGACCCCATCATGAACCCCTATATGGAAGGGGCGCCCTGCAGTGACGACGAGGGTACGGCGCCGGTGGAGCAAGAAGCCAAGCCGGTGCTGGTGCAGCCAGCTAAGCAAAGGCCCTGGGAGAAAACCTATGTGAAGCTGCCGGCGTTCGAGCGGGTGAAGGAAGACAAGGTGCTCTACGCCCACGCGTCCCGCATCCTGCACCACGAGACCAACCCGGGCTGTGCCCGTGCGCTCTCCCAGGCCCACGGCGATCGCATCGTCTGGGTCAACCCGCCCGCCTTCCCGCTGGAAACCGACGAGATGGACGGCGTGTTCGGCCTGCCGTACCAGCGGGTGCCGCACCCGGCCTATGGCAAGGAGAAGATCCCTGCCTACGAGATGATCAAGACCTCGGTCAACATCATGCGTGGTTGCTTTGGCGGCTGCTCCTTCTGCTCCATCACAGAGCACGAGGGGCGCATCATCCAGAGCCGCTCGGAAGAGTCGATCATCAAAGAAATCGAAGAGATCCGCGACAAGGTGCCGGGCTTTACCGGCGTCATCTCGGATCTGGGCGGCCCCACCGCCAACATGTACAAGCTGCGCTGCAAGAGCCCCAGGGCCGAGCAGACCTGCCGCCGCGCCTCCTGCGTCTGGCCGACCATATGCCCGCACATGGATACCGACCATACCCCGACCATCAACCTCTATCGCAAGGCGCGGGATGTGAAGGGGATCAAGAAGATACTGATCGCTTCCGGGGTGCGCTACGACATAGCGGTGGAAGATCCACGTTATATCAAGGAGCTGGCCAAGTACCACGTCGGCGGCTACCTCAAGATTGCCCCCGAGCACACCGAGGAGGGCCCGCTCTCCAAGATGATGAAGCCGGGCATGGGCAGCTACTACAGCTTCAAGGAGCTGTTCGACAAGTATTCCAAAGAGGCGGGCAAGCAGCAGTACCTGATCCCCTACTTCATCTCGGCCCACCCGGGCACCACGGATGAAGACATGGTGAACATGGCGCTCTGGGTCAAGACCAACAACTTCAAGCTGGATCAGGTGCAGAACTTCTACCCGTCGCCGCTCGCCAACGCCACCACCATGTATTACACCGAGAAAAACCCGCTCAACAAAGTGAGCCGCCAGGGCGGGGACGTGTTCGTGGTGAAAGGGGAACGCCGTCGCCGCCTGCACAAGGCGTTGCTGCGCTATCACGATCCGGCCGGCTGGCCCATGATCCGCGAAGCCCTGCTGGAAATGGGCAAGGGCCACCTCATCGGTAACGGCCCCAACTGCCTGGTGCCACCGGAAGGGCGCGGCGAAGCCAAGGCCGAGCGCAGCATCAACAAGGGGCTGAAACCGGCTCTGACCCGCCACAGCAATATCGTTCATCAGCGGGGTAATGGGGCTGGTAACAAGGCTGCCCGCAGCGAGGCTGCTAATGGTAAACAGGGCGCAGGTCAGAGTGCTGGTAAGAGCAAACCTGCCGGAAAACCCGCCCACAAGGGTAAAACTCCGACCCGTGCAGGCTCTGCCAAGCCGGGCACCAAACCCGCTACTCAAGGTGGCAAGCCTGCAGCCAAAGGGAATGGTGCCAAGCGACCGGCGCGGTGAGTTTTCCTGATTGAAAAGCGATAGAAATAAAAAAGGCGACCGGATGGTCGCCTTTTTTGTTAAAGTAGATCCAGTGAATTACTGTTTAATAAATTCTCTTATTTCATTAAAGTGAATTTTTTCATTGCCGGCTAATGTGGTTTTTCCTAAAAGGATATTTTTAATTAGATCATGAAGGAGTCCTTTCCCATCCTTTGCATAGTCCAACATAGAACTAATATATTCTCTATTATATTGATGATTTTTTATGGACGAATGGTACCAAGAAATTGCTTGTTTTATGTGTATAGCATTTGAGTAATCTTCTAGGGAAGGTGCGAACAAGTCCCTGATATGAGATCATGTTTGTCATCTGGAGCCATGGAACAGGGTTCATCATGAG
>NZ_JAPDBE010000020.1:0-64154 GCF_027705025.1 Aeromonas sp. D3
AAAAAACGGCTCAAACATGAAGAAATGAAATGACTGAGTCAGCCGAGAAGAATTTCCCCGCTTATTCGCACCTTCCCTAATCGACCCTACACGCTTATTGGCACCCTGCCTTTCTCCCGCAAGGGGAGAGGGAATTGTTGCCGCGGACGATTACGCTCCGCTAATCGACCCTACAAGCTTATTGCACACTGCGCCTCATCCTGTGGTGGGAGAGGCGTACTCCCGTTACTTGGTGCCCCATCCCCCTCGATGTTAGGATGCCGAACTTTCCTCTTATCCAACCTCAATCAGTTATGGCAAACCGGTTCGTCAGCAGTAAAAACAGGATCGTCCAGGCAGGGCGCTGGCTCGCGACCCGCGGGGCCGCGCTCTTTGCCGAACTCTCGGAGTTTCAGCAGCGCATCTGGGTGGTCAGCATAGTGAACGACACCTACACGGATACCTTTATCGTCAATGAAGGCAGCTTCAAGGAGCCCATGCAGTGGATGCGGCGCAAGCAGTACGATGCCGATATGCTGCGGCGGGTCGAGGCCATGCAGCGCTCCCAGGTGATCCAGTTCGAGCTGGGCGATACCCGCCATCGCCTTATGCGGGTCAAATAATTCGGGTCGCATCCGGTGGCGACGGGCCTTGGGCCTGGCGGCAGCTGCATCCGTCAGCCTGTGGTCAGGTGATGGGCGTGCGACACGCATACTGGCCAGACGCCGACGTTGAATTCCTCTCTGGTTCGCTGAGATAACACCCCGTCGAGGACAGCGTCCCCGCGTATCGCCGCAGGCACGGGAGTCCGGCTGGACTGCGCAATAATTGCTACCGCCCCTGGCTGTCGCTACCACAATGCGCTGTTGACCATCAGAGGGAACAAGGGGGCCAACAGGCGCCGTCCACCATATTACGGAGCCATCTCGGCCCAATCCATGGAATTGATGATGCAACTGTCAGAATTGCATGGTTTTTTGCGCCAGTTCAAAGTTATGGCCGCGAGGTGGCTGCCAGGCGGGGTCGCCGGGCTTGGCAGGTCCCTCCCGGCAGGGAATTGCTCGGGGCCGGTGGGCAATAAACGGGAAAGGTCGCGCCCCGAGCCCGGTGAGAAAGTCTGGGGTTGCGAGCCGGGAGCCCCTTGGGCCGCAGCCGGATTGGCGCTGCCGCCAGAGAGGTGACTCGCCTGAGTGCCGTCCATCGACTGCCGGGGTAAAAATGGCGGTATTTTGCCTGATTGGCCCTCTGCTTGCTTGTGGAGGGGGAGTGGGGTTGACTATCGTTTCAGGACAAGACATGCAAGCTAAGAGGTGTGCATGGACACAATATTGCAGGCTCTGTCAGTGCAAGTGACAGAGGCGCGGGATCTGGAGAGCCTGACCCGCCCTCTCCTTGAAATGCTCGAGACGGTCACTGGACTGGAGTCGACCTATCTGACGCAAATCGACCTCGAACAGAGCGCACAACATATCCTGTATGCCCGTAATAGTGCCGCCTTGCAGATCCCGGAAGGGGTAAGCGTTGACTGGAGCGATACCCTGTGTCGACGGGCGCTCGATGAAGGGCGACTGTATGCCGCCGACGTCGCCGACCGCTGGGGTGATTCGGCGGCGGCCAGGGCGATGGGGATCCGCACCTATATGAGCAGTCCGGTGCGGACCTCTTCCGGCTCACTCTATGGCACCCTGTGCGGCGCCAGCGCCGAGCATAAACCCCTGGTGACAGGTTCTGAGCATCTGATCGCCTTTTTCGCCCGACTGATTGCCGAGCATGTGGAGCGGGAGCAATTGCTGCAGCAGCTGCAACAGGCCAACAACGAGCTGTCGCGCCAGGCATTGAGCGATCCCCTGACCGGCCTGCCCAATCGCCGGGCGCTGATGCTGGAGCTTCATCGCCTGTTTTCGTTGTTGAAACGTACCGGTCATCCCCTGCTGATCTCTTTTATCGATCTCGATGGCTTCAAGGCGATCAACGATACCCTCGGTCATGATGCAGGCGATCTGCTGCTGCAAACCATGGCGCAGCAGCTGGCGGGGGCCCTGCGCAGCGGCGATCTGCTGGCGCGGGTTGGCGGTGACGAATTCGTTGCCGTGGGCATGGGGCCCCTGAGCGGTGAGGAGACGGTTGAGGCTGCCGTGCACTGTTTTCAGCGCCGCCTGTTCGAGCAGAGCCAGGTTCAATTGCCATTGGCGTCCCAGGTGTTGAACTATCCCGGTGCCAGCGTGGGAGTGGTGGCCGTCGATCCGGCCAGCATCAGCATTGACGATGCGCTGCGCCAGGCCGATGCCTGCATGTATGCGGTCAAGCGTCAGCGCCGCGCCCAATCCTGAGGCGTCTGGATCAAGCCTGCCGAACCTGTCGATCTAGATGCAAGCCACAACAGTGGTCGCTGGCTGAGCAGGGGCAACAAGGGGAGGGGACTCGCCCGTTGGCGGCTGGCACGGCTGGCTGCATCGAGGCGGCTGGCTGATCCGGTTGGCTTCGGCACTGCCGCTATACCTGCAATAAATCGGGGCCCTGTTGGGCCCCGATTTACGCCATGGCGCGGTCAGCGCACGGGGAAGTATTTGTGCTGGATCTGCTGAAATTCGCTGCTGGCCAGCACCTGGGTCAGGCCATTTTGGAACTCCTTGACCAGTTCATCGCTGACCGGGTGGCTGAAGGCGAAGCAGAACTGCTCTGAGCTCAACATCCAGAATACCTTGAACTGGGCGGGATCCAGCTGCTGGGAGGCAATGAGATCCATCAGTGTGGTCTTGTTGGTGGAGATCAAGTCGACCCTGCCGGACGTGAGCATCTTGAGCGCCTGGGGCAGGCGGTTGGCGGCCATGATTTTTTGCTCGTCAAAGCCGTTGTTGAGCAGCAGTTGCTCCCCCACATCGGCGCGTACCGCCCCTATGGTGTGCTGCTGGGCATCTTCAAGCTTGGTGAGGGTGAGCGGGTTCTTGGCCAGCCCTATCAGCACGATTTCGGCATACCCGATGGGGCATGCCCATTTGAACAGCGGATCCCGCGCCTCGGTACGGGCGGTGGCGAACAGCACCACATTGGGTTTTTGGGTCAGCAGGTAATAGCCGCGAGCCCAGGGCATGATGGTGATGGTTTGCGGCGGCGTATTGGTCTTTTTCCACACCTGATGCAGCAGCTCGACGGCGAGACCGGTCGGGGTGCCGGCGCTGTCTGTGTAGTTATAGGGTTTGTACTCTTCGCTGAGGTAGTGCAGCTTGCCAAGTTCCTGGCTGGCCTGGGTGATGGCTGCAAACAGCAGCGCGGCAAATCCAATCCATTTTTTCATGCTGGCCATCCTGATGAGGTGCTCTGTCATCCTCAAGTGTTACCACATAGCGATAATTCGCCAATAAAACCGGGTGTTAAATCAAGGGCGCAAGGGGGCTCTCTCTTGCACAGACTCAAGGGACTGGCAGGTATCTTTGCCGCAGTGCCTGATATTCCGGCGATGCCAGTGCCTGGGTCATGGCGCGCTGGAACTGTTTGACCAGGTCGTCATCCACCTGGCGGCTGAAGGCGTAGCAGAGCTCTTCGGCATCCAGCACGAAGGCCACAGTGAAGTCGTCGGCATTGAGCTGCAGTGCCTTGATGGCGTCATAACCCGCCAGCTTGCTGGTCGCCAGCAGGTCGGCGCGGCCCGACACCAGCATCCGCAAGGCCTGGCTCAGCCGGTTGGCCGGTATGATACGGGTCTCGTCCATGCCCCGGTTGAGCAGCAACTGCTCGGCGGCATCGGCTCGCACTGCGCTTATCCGGTAGTCGTTCATCTGCTCGACGGCACCGAGCTGTACAGGTTTGCTTTTATGGGCAAGCAGTATGTATTCGGAATAGCCGATGGGGCAGGCCCATTTGAACAGGTGAGAGCGGGTCTCGGTGCGGGCGGTGGAGAAGAGCACCACATTGGGTTTCTGGGTCAGCAGATAGTAGCCCCGCGCCCAGGGCAGGATGCGAACGGGTTGGGCGGGGGTGCCGCTGCGCTGCCAGATGAGTTGCAACAAGTCGACCGCCAGCCCGGTGGGCTGGCCTGCCTCATTGCTGAAATTGTAGGGAGGATACTCCTCGGTCAGGTACTCCAGTTTGGTCAAGCCAGCATGAGCCGTGCCAAGGCACGACATCAGCAGCAGACAACAGCACAACCTTATCCTCATGGGTACGTCCTTGGCGTGATTTCTGCAATCCTTTTGCGCAAGTGTGGGCAAAAAAGCCTGATATTGCCAGCAGTTACCAGCGGGCTCTGGGGTTGCCAACGGGTTTGAACTGCTCGTCCCTCAGCCCGACCAGCAACGCCTTGCCATCCCCCTGCAGGCGAAACTCCCCATAGCGCGCCACTTCAAACTGTTCACCCGTGCCCTCTTCAAAGAAGAAGGCATCGGGCCCGATCAGCCACTGGTTGTCGCTCTGGCGCACTTGCAGCAGACGCTCATTCGATGCCAGTTGCTCCGGCTTGCCATCGGCGGCCCAGTTGGCCACCTGATGCTCATCGAGCCGGATCACCAGGGTATCGCTGTCATTGGTGCGCTCGCTGTAACGGCTGGCACCCAGCTGGCGGGCGATGTCGTAGTTGAGGCGCATGTAATCCCCCTGCATCAGGGAGCGGGGATCCACCGGCGCCAGCCTGAGCAGGACTACCTCGCCGCTGGTCATGGCGGCTTCGTAACGCCAGACGGTGAAGTTGATGCCTGCCAGAATGGCTAGGCCGGTCAGCAAGAGGGCAAACTGTCTCATGACGGTCTCCTGGCGTTGATCACATGCAGTAACTGGCGGGCACCGAGCAGCAGGGCGCCCGAGCCCAGTAGCAGCCAGGATTTGGTCATCAGGGTCAGCCCCAGATCGTAGTAATAGAGGGAGCCAAAGCCGAGCAGCAGCAGGCCCGCCAGCGTCATCAGCCCCATGCTGCCGGCATAGAAACCGAGTACCAGCACCAGGGCGCCCGCCCCCATGCCGGGGATGAAAGCGCTGATCAGCACCAGTGGCAGCCCGTATAGCAGTGGCAGCTTGAGCCGGATCATGACCCCGAGCAGCAGCGCCGCGCAGAGCAGGGGATTGAGCCAGAGCGGCAGGCGAGAGAGGCCAAGCTCGTCGAGCATGCTGGCCCCCTCGCTCCACAGCGGATGGTGCAAGCGCCCAAGCACCAGCAGGGAGAGTGCCAACCCCAGGGTCAGGGATTCATACAACTGATGGTGGGCCGGTTGACGTTCTGCCTGCAGCCAGCAGAAGGCAAGCGTCATCATGACCAGCGGCAGGGCCAGCAGTTGCAGGCCAAGGCAGGCAAGGCCCAGGGTAAGCAGTATGGCGGCGGCGAAGCTGTGAAACAGCCGGATCAGCCAGTGCTCGAACAGGGCGGCAATAAAGAGAGAGAGGGCGGCGAGCCCCAGCCAGAGTGGCGCCGAGTGGAGATCAATCTGATCGATGAGGCCATAGAGCAGCCAGGCATCGGCGGCCAGTGCAAGCGCCAGCACGAACTGATCCCACAGATCGCTGCGCTGGGCGAAGCGGTTGAGGCCAAAGGCGATGGCCATCAGCACGGCGCCCATCATGAGAGCGCTGTTGGCATCCCGGGTGAGCTGTGAAAAGGACATGAACAGGAAAAACAGCAGGAAGATAGCGGCAACCCAGCCCACCATGCCGAGCAGAAAGCGGCTGGACCAGTGAGGTTGGGTATCACGGGGGGCTTCCCCTTCCACCAGATCAGCCTGTTGCAGCCGTTGCCAGGGGGTCAGATCAGCCATGTTGCCTCCTCTTGGCGTGCTTGCCAGATACCTTGCTTATGCATGGGACCTCCGTTGTTGTTGCAGCCAGCGGCTGGCGGCGACCGAGAGGCCGATGGCGATCAGGCTCAACAGCAGGAAGCCGTCCACGTCGGGATCCATCCACTTGCCAAGGGCTGTCAGGATAACGGCGATGAGGCTCAGGCACCCCATGGCGAGCCCGGCGATAAATTTGTGGTGCCAGAGGGCGTAGGCGGCGGCGAGCCAGCCCAGCCAGGCGGGCCACACCCAGGGGGAGGCGGCATCAAACAGCGCCAGCAGGGTCAGCAGTGTGACCCCCAATCCCGCGGCGAGCCCGGGTAGCCAGGCGGGCATCAGCTTGAGGCGGGTGGGGGCCAGCAAGAGGGCGCCCCACAAGGCGGCATTGAGCAGGGTCAGACACCAGCCCAGCCCCTCTTCATCGAAGCCAAAAAAGAAGCTGAACAGGCCGAGTCGCCAGTAGAGCATCAGTGCCAGCTGGCCGAGCAGCCAGCTCGTGGTCCACAGCAAGGGGCTCTGGCCGAGCGCCGCCAGCGGCAGCAGCATCAGGGCCCAGGTGGCGAACAACTGCCAGGGATCGGCACCCGTCTGGTAGGTCTGACCCACCAGGGCCAGCAGGGCGCCAATATTGAGCGCCATGGCCAGCAGCAGTGCCTGGCGGGGTGTGTCTGTCATGGGTTTTCGCCACAGCAGCACCAGCATGGCGAGCAGGGGCAGCTCCAGCAAGGCGAGGCGAGAGACGCGGCCCAGCTCCTGCCAGTTGAAGGCGACGAAGAACACCAGACCGGCGCCGAGGCAGAGACTGCCGAGCCAGAGCAGCAGGCGGTCAAACAACCATTGCCAGCGGGCACTGGCAGGGGGCAAGTCGCACAGGGCGAGGGCGGCGGGCAGGTGCGTCTGGGCGAGGCGTCCGCGTCTGACCCAGTCGAGCAGCGTCTGTCTTGAGGTGAAGTGCATGGGATGCTCCATGAGGTTTGCCGCATTATGCCACTGTCTTGGCACTGCGGGACACTCCCTGTCTGTGCGTGGGCGACAGCAGGCTGCGTCTCCGTATGATGGCAGGTAATAAATGTCAGGTAACAAAAAGCCCCGCCTGGTTGAATAGAGGCGGGGCTGGCTTGTGATGGCACGACATCGAGGCCGGCATGGGAGCGGGGTAGGCAAGTGCTCACGCTTGCCTCGCCGCTTTCTGGTCATGCCGGCGGTTTGTCAGGCGAAGATGAGAGTACTCACCCCCAGCCCTGCAAACAGGATGGCGCAGGCGATGCGGATCCCCTTGAGCGGCAGCTTGTCGGCGCCCAGCTTGCCGAGCAATACCACAGGCACGTTGGCCAGCATCATGCCGAGGGTGGTACCTGCGATGACTTGCGTCAGCGAGTCATACTTGGCCGCCAGCAGCACAGTGGCTATCTGGGTCTTGTCACCGATCTCGGCGATGAAGAACAGCACGAAGGTGGCCATGAAGGGGCCGTACTTGTCGAGCGGACTCTCTTCGTCATCCAGCTTGTCAGGTACCAGGATCCAGACCGCCATGGCAATGAAGGAGCCTGCGACCAGCCAGGTCATCACTTTGGGGTCCAGCCAGCGGCTGATCAGCTCGCCAAGCCAGGCGGCGCCGGCGTGGTTGAGCAGGGTCGCCGCCAGCATGCCGGCTATGATGGGCCAGGGCTTGCGAAAACGGCAGATGAGCAGCAACGCCAGCAGCTGGGTCTTGTCGCCGATCTCGGCGATAGCCACGCTCAGGGTTGAGGTTAACAAGGCTTCCATAAAAATGACCGGGGGACGGAATTGTTATACCTGAGACAAGCCTGCGCCATCCGTCCCCGGTATTGGCACTGGCCCGTCAAAGGTCTTGTCAAATCCACGTATTAGATGGATCACCCTGACCATGGTGAGTTGGCACCAAGCATGTTGATCAGGGTCGCAAACCGGTTTGGGGTCGGACTGCGAGACTACTCCCCCTCGATGGGAGCGGGCATTCTAGGGAAAAACCATCCGCGAGACAAGCGACTCAACCACCGACCAGCTTGACGCTGAAACCGGCCTTCTCCAGCTCGGTCTTGATCAGGTCCCGTTTATCCCCTTGGATCTCGATGATTCCCTCTTTCAAACCGCCGCCGGTGCCGCATTTCTTCTTGAGCAGGGTGGCGATGGTTTTCTGCTGTTCCGCCGGTACACCGTGGATGGTGATGACGCCAGCGCCCTTGCGCCCCTTGGTCTCGCGCCGGATGCGCACAGTACCATCCTGCGGAAAAGGGGAGGCGGATTGGGGCTGGGTTTGTTCCTTGATCATGCCGCCATCCGTGCTGTAAACCAGGTGGCTGTTGTTGTCGTGACTCATGGCAGTTATTTGTGAGTTAGCTAAGCGGAGTTTGATTTTACTCAAATCAGCGCGGGAAACACGGATTATAATGCCCCGAGTAAAAGCGAATTATTATTGTTTAACTTCAGGAGTCAGTCATGGTACTCGCGCAGTTGTCACCGGGACAGAGTGCTCGCATCAAGCACATGAACCATCTTGAACGTACATTGCGGCGCAAACTGATGGTGATGGGCCTGCTGCCACAGACCGAAGTCCTCTTCCTGCGCGCGGCCCCGCTGGGTGACCCGCTCCAGATCCAGTGCCAGGGGATCTGTCTCTCCATGCAAAAAAGCCTTGCCCTGCAAATCGAGGTTGAACTGGTATGAACTACTCCCTCGTGACCGTCGGCAATCCCAATAGCGGCAAGACCTCACTGTTCAACGCCCTGACCGGTGCCCGCCAGCAGGTGGGCAACTGGAGTGGCGTGACCGTCGACAAGAAGATGGGCGAGTTTTCTGCCCAGGGACATGACTACAAGCTGATGGACCTGCCCGGCATCTATAGCCTGGCCAATCAGGAAGGGAGCCTGGACGAGCAGATCGCCAGCCGCTTCGTGCAGGGTCAGCAGCCGGACCTGCTGCTCAACGTCATCGATGCCGCCAACCTGGAACGCTCTCTCTACCTCACGCTGCAACTGCGCGAGCTGGGGCTGCCCATGGTGGTGGTGCTCAATAAGATGGATATCCTGCAAAAGCGACGGGTGACCATAGATGAAGCCCTGCTCGCCAAGGCGCTCGGTTGCCCTGTGGTGCCCCTGTCGGCCCACAATCGCCAGCAGGTCGCCGCCTTCAAGCACCAGATCCAGCAGTTTATCGGCAAGCCCCAGCCGGCGCTGATGCTCGATTACGGCAGCACTCTTGAGAAAGACTTGGCGGAGCTGGAGACACTGCTCGCCCCCCATCACCTCACCGCCCGTGGCCGCGCCTTGCGCCTGCTGGAAGAGGATGAGGCGATGCAGGAAACCCTGCAGGCAGGGCAACAGGCCGCCGCTACCAATGTGGTTGCCCGTGCGCACCATGCTCAGGACATAGATCTGCAACTGGCGGATATCCGCTATGGCCACATTCATCAGTGGACCAGCCAGGCGTGCCAGCAAAAGGGCAAACTCACCGTTGCCCAGAGTGAATGGCTGGATCGGGTGCTGCTCAATCGCTGGGTCGGCATCCCCTTCTTCCTGCTGATGATGTACCTGATGTTCCTGTTTGCCATCAATGTGGGCAGCGCCTTCATCGACTTCTTCGACATCATGGGCGGCGCCCTGTTTGTGGACGGGGTACATCACCTGCTGGGGCTGGTCAATGCCCCCGAGTGGGTTGGCGCCATACTGGCGGGCGGCTTCGGGGTCGGTTTGCAGACGGTCGCTACCTTTATCCCCGTGATCGGCTGTCTCTACCTGTTCCTGGCTGTGCTGGAGAGCTCAGGCTATCTGGCGCGGGCGGCCTTCGTGGTGGATGCCCTGATGCGCCGCCTCGGCTTGCCGGGCAAGGCGTTCGTGCCCATGCTGATGGGATTTGGCTGTACGGTTCCCTCCGTGATGGCGACTCGCACCCTCAACTCGGAGCGCGAGCGGCTGATGACCTCGGCCATGGCGCCCTTCATGTCGTGCGGTGCCCGTCTGCCGGTCTATGCCCTGTTCGCGGTGGCCTTCTTCCCCGAATCGGGTCAGAACCTGGTGTTCGGTCTCTATCTCGTCGGCATTCTGGTGGCAGTGCTCACCGGCCTCTTGCTGCGCAACACACTGCTGCCGGGCAAGAGTGACTCCATGCTGATGGAGATGCCCGATTACGAGTGGCCGCGCCCCATCAACGTGGGGATCAAGACCTGGCAGAAACTCAAATCCTTCGTGTTCGGTGCCGGTAAAACCATAGTGCTGGTGGTTGCCGTGCTGAGCGTTCTCAACTCGCTGGGGACAGATGGCAGCTTTGGTCACCAGGATCAGGAGAGCTCGGTGCTGAGCAAGGTCAGTCAGGCGGTCACCCCTGTGCTGCACCCCATAGGTGTGCGCGATGACAACTGGCAGGCCACGGTCGGCATAGTGACCGGCATCTTCGCCAAAGAGGCGGTGGTCGGTACCCTCAACAGCCTCTATGCCGGCAGTGCCGGTGATGAGGAGGAGAGTGAATACTCCCTCGTTGCCAGCTTCCACGAGGCCATCGCCGCCGTTGCCGCCAATCTGGCGGAGATCAACCCGAGCGATCCCATGGGGATCTCCGTCGGTGAGCTCGATGACAGACAAGCCGCTGCCGAAGCTCAGGAAGTGGACGTGTCGACCTACGGCAACATGCAGACTCACTTCGACGGCGCGGCCGGTGCCTTTGCCTACCTGTTGTTTGTGCTGCTCTACATGCCGTGCGCCGCCGCCATGGGCGCGCTGGTGCGGGAAACCGGTCGCCAGTGGGCGCTGCTGACCGCCGCCTGGTGCAACTACACCGCCTTCCTGTGTGCCACCGTCTTCTATCAGGTGGCCACCTTTGCCGCTCACCCCGAGCAGAGCCTGTTCTGGATTGGCAGCTATGGCCTCTCCCTGCTGCTGCTCTGGTGGCTGGGCCGCCGTCACGGTGACATAGTCGCCCGCAAGGTGGTGGCCTTATGATACTGCGAGAGCTGGGGGACTATCTCGCCGTGCAGCGCAAGGTGAGTCGGCGGGATCTGGCGCGCCACTTCCATACCTCGGAAGATGCGGTGGAGGCCATGCTCGGTGTCTGGATGCGCAAGGGCCGTGTGGCCAAGCGGGAGACTCAGGTGTGTGGTGGCAGCTGCTGCGGCAAGAGCCAGGAGGTGATGTTCGAGTGGTGTGAACCCGGCCAGATTGGTTTGGTACAAAAGCGCTAGCGCGCTTGTCGGATCCCTCACTCCGTCATGCAATAAACAAGACCCGCCATCGGCGGGTCTTGTTGTTTCTGTGGCTGGCTGCCTATGGCCCGGGCGTTAACGCCCGGGCCAGCGCTGGCCCACGTCGGCGTGGCGATACCAGGCCATCAGGGCCTGCTGGCCCTCGATGTCATCCACCGCCGGTGACCAGGGGGCAAAGTCTTCCTCCCTGAACGGGGCGTAGGGGCCGTGCTTCACCTCGAAGATGACGGCGCCGGGATCGAGTGACAGGACCGCATGCCAGGTGGCGACCGGGGTCTCCAGTACCGAGGTCTCTTCCCCCAGCACGGCACGAGCAACCACAGTGCCTTCATCGTCAAAGTTGAGCACCACGAAGCGCCCGCACAGGGCGGTGAGCAGCTCCCAGGTTTGCAGATGGCGATGGGGGCGAATGTAGGTATCTGGCTCCATGGCAATGGCCAGCCGCTGGATGGGGTCGGCCAGCTGGTCGTGCAGATTGTGATTCATGCGCTGGCGCGGGGAGTGGGCGGCCTCGGTGGCGAGACTGGCAAGGCGTACGACGTCCAGTTTTTTCATGTGCAGTTCCATCATAAGGCAAAGGCAGGAGCGTCGGCAGAGTAGCATGCCCGAGGGGCTGACAGGCAAGGGACGAGCCGTAAGCAAATGTAAACAAGGGAGCCGGTCGGGCTCCCTTGTTCAGTGGCTGCTGTGTACCAACTCGCTTACAGCTTGGCCAGCATCTCTTTGGTGACCAGCACTATGCCTTGCTCGGATCGGTGGAAGCGGCGGGCATCTTCACAGGCGTTTTCCCCCACCACCAGCCCTTCGGGCAGTATGCAGCCCTTGTCGACCACCACACGGCGCAGGCGACAACCGGCACCTATCTCGACCCCGGGGAAGATCACCGCCTGATCCAGGGTGCAGAAGGAGTGCACGCGCACATTGGTGAACAGCACCGAACTCACGATGAAGGAGCCGCTGACGATGGTGCCACCGGAGAACATGGAGTTGATGGTCATGCCGTGCTGGCCGTTTCTGTCCTGCACGAACTTGGCGGGTGGGGTCATTGTCTGGCTGGTCCAGATGGGCCACTCCTGATCATAGATATCGAGCTCGGGAGTGACGGAGGCGAGATCCATGTTCGCTTCCCAGAACGAATCCACAGTCCCCACATCACGCCAGTAGGGGCGTTTTTGCGGGCAGCAGCCGACGCAGGACATGCTGAACGGATGGGCGTAGGCGGATCCCTCCTTGACCACCCGCGGGATCACGTCCATGCCGAAATCGTGGTGGGAATCCTGGTTGGCCAGATCCTCTTCCAGCAACTGGTAGAGATACTCGGCTTCGAAGATGTAGACCCCCATTGAGGCCAGCGCCATGTCGGCCTTGCCTGGCATGGCGGGCGGATTGGCCGGTTTCTCGACGAAGGCGTTGATCTTGCGATCCCCATCCACCGCCATCACCCCAAAGGCGCTTGCCTCTATGCGCGGCACCTCGATGCAGGCCACTGTGACCTTGGCCCCCATGTTGACGTGATCGAGCAGCATGGCGGCGTAATCCATCTTGTAGATATGATCCCCCGCCAGCACCACCACGTATTTGGGGGCGTGATCGCGAATGATATCCAGATTCTGATACACGGCATCGGCGGTGCCGCGATACCAGTTGACCTCGTCCACCCTTTGTTGGGCAGGCAGCAGGTCGATGAATTCGTTCATCTGGTAGCGCAGGAATGACCAGCCCGATTGCAGATGGCGCAGCAGGCTGTGGGATTTGTATTGGGTGACCACGCCGACCCGACGGATCCCCGAGTTGATGCAATTGGAGAGTACGAAGTCGATGATGCGGAATTTACCGCCAAAATGAACTGCCGGTTTCGCCCTGTTGTCCGTCAACTGCTTGAGGCGACTGCCCCGCCCTCCTGCGAGAACCAAGGCCATGGTCTCGTTCAGCAATTGTCTGGATTTTGCTGTATTGGCAGGTTGTAACAACATTGAATACCCCTTTGTTGATAGAATCTCTTGATACTGCCTCCTTTGAGGCCTGTATGAAAGGGCTTTCAACGACATTTTTTGCAAGCAGGGGGCTCACATTGATTTTTTTGTCATTTATGTGAGCAAACGCCATGGCCGGGGACGGGTGTTAACCAAATAGCAACATGGCGAGAAGAGGCAGGGGCTAAGACAAGGATGGGTGGCTGGCGTTTTTTTGAACCGTCATCTGCCATGGCGGATGACGGTTCAAGGGGGAGGGGACAGGGGGCGGACTAGAAGGGATCGTTACTTTCGTCCTTGGTGGGCTCCAGACTCCAGCCGGTGGCATCCGCACTGTTGGCGATCTGGCCTTTCTCTTTCCACAGCTTGATCTTGAGGCGCAGGTTGTTGGCCGAGTCGGCGTTTTTCACCGCTTCTTCCTCCTCTATCACCCCTTCCACCACCAGATCGAACAGGGCGCTGTCGAAGGTGACCATACCGAGCGCTCTGGATTTTTCCATCACCTCTTTCAGGCTGCCAAATTCGCCGCGTTTGATCATGTCGCGGATGGTGTGGGTGCCCAGCATGATCTCCACCGCCGCCCGGCGGCCACCGTCTGTGGTTTTCACCAGTCGCTGGGAGACAAAGGCCTTGAGGTTGTTGCCAAGATCGTTGAGCAGCTGGGGACGGCGCTCCTCGGGGAAGAAGTTGATGATGCGATCCAGCGCCTGGTTGGCGTTGTTGGCGTGCAGGGTGGAGATGGCCAGATGCCCGGTTTCGGAGAAGGCAAGAGCATGCTCCATGGTCTCGCGATCGCGAATTTCACCGATGAGGATCACATCCGGTGCCTGGCGCAGGGTGTTCTTGAGCGCGGCGTGGAAGCTGCGGGTATCTACCCCCACCTCCCGCTGGTTGATGATGCTCTTGCGGTGACGATGGACGAATTCCACCGGATCCTCGATGGTGATGATGTGGCCGCCGCTGTTGCGGTTGCGATGGTCGATGAGGGCCGCGAGCGAGGTGGATTTGCCCGAGCCTGTTCCGCCCACAAACAGCACCAGACCCCGTTTCTCCATGATGGTGTCGAGCAGCACGGGGGGCAGTTTGAGATCTTCAAAGCGGGGGATCTCTGTCTTGATGTTGCGGGCCACCAGGGAGACTTCATTGCGCTGCTTGAAGATGTTGATCCGAAAACGCCCTATCTGGGGCAGGGAGATGGCGAGGTTCATCTCCAGCTCCCGCTCGAACTGCTGCTTCTGCTCGCCATCCATGATGTCGGCGGCGATCTTGGCTACTTCCCCCGGTTCGAGCGACGTCTCGGACAGGGGGCGCAGCCCACCGTTGAACTTGGCACAGGGAGGGGCGCCGGTCGACAGATAGAGGTCTGAGCCGTCCTGCTTGGCCAGGATCTGTAGCATGTCTCGCAATTCCATGGTTTTGCCTCGTCTATCAAGGAGATGCCGTTACGTGGGATGTTATTGAGTGTACAGCCTCAGGCACCGGTGAGTTTCTCGCGAAACACAAAAAACACCGCACCCATGATGCAGAGGCCGGCCCAGAGGTAATCCCACTTCAGATCCTCTTTCAGATAGAAGACCGAGAAGGGGACAAACACGGTAAGGGTGATCACCTCTTGCAGTATCTTGAGCTGGCCAACGCTCATCACTGTATGGCCGATACGGTTGGCGGGCACTTGCAACAGGTATTCGAACAGGGCTATGCCCCAGCTCACCAGGGCGGCGATGATCCAGGGTTTGTGGTTCATGCTCTTGAGGTGGGCATACCAGGCGAAAGTCATGAAGACGTTGCTGCACAAGAGCAGACCGATACTGGCGAAAATCGGGTTCATTGGGTTCTCCTTGAAAGTCCGGCGCATTTTATCCCTGAACCCCGGGTTTCCATAAGTGGCACGGCAGGGTATTTTTAACCCATCAAGGGTGGGTGACACAGGGATCAGTGGATGGGGAAGAGAGGCTGGGGAGTGTTTGGTCTGCTGCTGGCCTGCCAGGCACAGGGTGCCCTAACCCTGACTGTGGCCACCGATGTCTGGCCACCGTTTCGAGTCTTGCAACCGGATGGGCAGTTTCGCGGGTTGGACATGGATATTCTGCAGCGGCTGCAGAGCCGTAGCGGCATACAGTTCGAGGTGAAGCGGGTCCCCTGGGGACGGGCCCTCAAGCAGATGCAGACCGGTCAGGTTGACCTCATGATAGGGGTGGCGATGACGCCGGACAGGGCACAGTTCATCGATTATCTGCAACCTGCCTACTACCAGTGCCACACGTCTTTTTATGGCAAACCGGCCGTGGTGTCATCCCTTAACACCTATGCCGATCTGCAGGGGCGCAAGGTCGGTCATGTGCTCAACTCCACCTACTTCGAGCCGTTTGATTCGGACAGCCGGCTCGACAAGCACGGCGTCCCCACCGAGGATCAACTGCTGCGCATGGTGCAGCGGGGCCATTTATCGCTGATGATAGGCACGGATTGCCAGGTGGATTATGCCCTGAGCCAGCAAAATGAGGCCGGGCTTATCAAGGCGGCCTATCTGCCACCCAAGCCGGTCATGCTCTATCTGGGCATGAGCAAGCGCTCCCCTCACCACGCCCTGCGGCAGCCGCTGGCGCTGGCGTTGCAGGAGATGGTGGCGAGCGGCGAGATAGGTGCCCTTGCCAAACCTTACCAGCCTTGACCTTGGGTGGTAACGCACTGTTATCATGCGCTTTTCATCCTTGTGCGCCGGGCTGGTCAATACAGCATCGGCGCCGGGCCTTGTACACGTTCGGGGAGCTTCTGTGTATCTCTCTTTGCTCGCCGGCCAGCAACGCTGGCAGCGGGGCTGGTTGTTTTGCCTGACGCTGCTGACCCTGCTGCTCTTTTTCTTCTCCCTTATCTGGGGCGAATTCATGCTGCTGCCCTGGCAGCCCATGGGCGATCTTGAACAACGCATCCTGCTGGAATTGCGGTTGCCCCGTGCCTTGCTGGCCCTGCTGGCGGGGGCGGCGCTCGCTTGCGGCGGCGCCGTGCTGCAGGTGATGCTGCACAACCCGGTGGCCGAACCCGGCCTGCTTGGCGTGTCGAGCGGCGCTGGCCTCGCCGCCATGGTGGCGATGGCCGTGGCCAAGTCCCTCGGTATCTATCTGCCGGGCTGGGGCTTGTCGCTGGCAGCGTTTGGTGGCGCCCTTGCGGTGACCATGCTGCTTATTCGGCTGGCGCGTCGGGCCAGGCTCGGCCATACCCGTCTGCTGCTGTTCGGGGTCGCCATCGGCATCCTCACCAATGCGGCCATGACCTGGTTGATGTACTTTGCCGATGACGGCTCTCTGCGCGAATACATGTTCTGGATGATGGGCAGCCTCTCCTATGGCAGCCAGCAACTGGCCTGGTGGTGGCTGGTGTTGCCGCTGACGCTCGGCTGGCTTTGCTGGCAGGGCAGGGCCTTGCAGCAACTGCTGCTGGGGGAGACCCAGGCCCGTCTGATGGGACTGGACGTGGACAGGATGCGGGTGCGACTAGTGCTGGCGGTCTGTCTGCTCACCGGCATTGCCGTGTCGCTATGCGGTGTCATCGGCTTTGTCGGCCTGGTGGTGCCCCATCTGCTGCGTCTGTGTGGCGGCAGCGATCAACGCTTCCTGTTGCCCGCTTCGGCGCTGGGGGGCGGTGCCCTGCTGCTGGGGGCCGATCTGGTTGCACGCTCTGCATTAAGCGCCGGTGAGCTGCCCATCGGTGTGATCACCGCCTCGGTCGGCGCCCCGCTCTTCATCTATCTGCTGCTGAGGCAAGATGCCAATGCTACCGCATAAATACCGGCCCGAATGCCGACATGCTCAAGTTGTCTACCTGCTGTTGAGGCAAGATGCCGATGCTGCCCGCTGATCCCTCTTCGCTTGAGTCAGCCTCCCTGATCGAGGCGCGGGCCCTTGCGATCCCGGAGCGACTGGCTGCGCTGGATCTCGATTGGCAGGGGGGTCAGCTGGTGGCCCTGCTCGGCCCCAACGGCAGCGGCAAATCCACCCTGCTTGGCGCCCTGGCCGGTATTTTGCCCGCCGCGGGCACAGTGCGGCTTGGCGGGGTGGCGATCCGCGAGCTGAGCTGGCCGGAGCTGGCCCAGCGCCGCGCCATGCTGCCCCAGCGCCAGCCCCAGCTGTTTCATATTCCTGTGTTTCAGGTGTTGGCCATAGGGCTGGATGAGCGGGTGCAGGTCAGGCAACCGGGCGATGTGAAGCAGGCCCAGAGCGATGCCGTCGACGCCCTGTGCGATGCACTGGAGCTGAGCTCGCTACTGGCACGGGACTTCAGTCGCCTCTCCGGCGGGGAGCAACAGCGGGTGCTGATTGCCCGTACCCTGCTGCAGGTGTGGCCCGGCCTCAATCCGGCGGGGCGAGTCTTGCTGCTGGACGAACCGCTGGCGGGGCTGGATCTGCACCATCAGCTGGCACTGTTGCGGCTGCTGGAATCGTTGACACGGCAGGGGCTGCTGGTGGTGCTCGCCATCCACGACATCAATCTGGCCATCGACTGGGCGGATCGGATCCTCTGTCTGCAACAGGGGCGCGTGGTGAGCGAGGGGGGCGTCGATGTCATCGACGAAGCCTTGCTGGAGCGGGTATTCCAAATCAAGACCGACCGCATTGAGGTGGCCGGTCGGGTCTGGTTTATGCCCAGTTTGTAAGCGGGGTATAGAGGAAAGAGTGCGCGTGTAGGGTCGATTAGCGAAGCGTAACCGACCGACTGCAAGAAGAAGGGGCCGGTATCAACAATACCGGCCCCTTTGGTTTTATTCGCAGTTCAAGCCTGTTTGCTCAGGCGTACCTGGGCGGCCTCTGCCAGCATGGCCAGCAGGGTTTCGGTGTCGCTCCACGACAGGCAGGCATCCGTGATGCTCTGGCCGAAGGTGGCGGCGCAGCCGTTCTCCACATCCTGACGACCTTCCACCAGGAAGCTCTCGGCCATGATGCCGGCGATGCCGGTACGGCCGCGGCGCAGCTGATCGCAGATGTCCTGGGCCACCAGCAGCTGACGGCGGTGATCCTTCATGCTGTTGCCGTGGCTGAAATCCACCACCAGACGCTCCGGCAGGCCCACGTCGGCCAGGGCTTCGCACGCCTCGTCGATGCTGGCGGTATCGTAGTTGGGTCTGTGGCCGCCACGCAAGATCACGTGGCCATAGGGGTTGCCGGCGGTACGGTAGATGGTCATCTTGCCGTCCTTGTCCGGGGAATAGAAGATGTGGCTGTGGCGGGCGGCGCGCACCGCATCGATGGCGATGCGGGTGTTGCCGTCGGTGCCGTTCTTGAAGCCGACCGGACAGGAGAGGGCGGAGGCCATCTCGCGGTGTACCTGGGATTCGGTGGTACGTGCGCCTATGGCACCCCAGGTGATGAGGTCGCTGATGTACTGACCGGTCACCATATCGAGAAACTCGGTGGCGGTGGGCATGCCGATCTCGTTAATGTCGACCAGCAGCTTGCGGGCCAGTTTCAGCCCTTCGTTGACATCGAAACTGCCATCGAGGCGCGGATCATTGATGAGTCCCTTCCAGCCGACGATAGTGCGCGGCTTCTCGAAGTAGGTGCGCATCACGATGCAGAGGCTCTCTTTGTACTGCTCGCGCAGGGCATTGAGGCGACGGGCATACTCGTGGGCGGCGGCCGGATCATGGATGGAGCAGGGGCCGACGATGACCAGCAGGCGCTGATCCTCACCGGCCAGAATAGCTTCCACTTCGCGGCGGGCATCCAGCAGGTTCTGGGCAACGGTGTCGTTTAACGGGAAGGCGTGCGCGAGCTCGCTTGGAGTGATCAGGGACTCCAGGCGACGGGTGCGCAATTCATCGGTGTGAATGGACATACGACTCAATTCTCGAGTGGGTGGCGTGGGCTGTAGCGTTGACCGCGTGCCGAAAATGCAAGGGGATAAAATAAAGCAAAATGCCCCTGATGGAAACCTCGAGGGGCTCTGATAGGATGTGAACCCCAAAACGACGCCAAATGAGGTAGATAGCGTGGCAAAGCCAGGAGCAACCGGGGTTACCCGCATCATCAACGCAACCGGTTACAGCATGAAGGGGCTCAAGTCAGCCTGGGTCAACGAGGCGGCTTTCCGACAGGAGCTGATGTTGATCCTGCTGCTGATGCCGTTGGCCTTCTGGCTCGGGGATTCCCTCAACCAGATCCTGCTGCTGGTGGCCATCAGCTGGCTGGTGGTGATCGTCGAGGTACTCAACTCCGCCATCGAGGCAGTGGTAGACAGGGTGGGCTCGGAGCATCACGAGCTGTCGGGCCGCGCCAAGGATCTTGGCTCCGCCGCCGTCTTTATCGCCCTGGCGCTCAACGCCCTGGTGTGGGGCGCTCTGGTAGGGCGCAACCTGCTCGGCTGGTGGTAGGTTGCGACAGCAACCTTTCTCGTGATTGAGACAGGGGCGTCCGATCACGCTGTGCCAATCGACCCGACGCTCTTTGGTCACTGAACCACAGTACCCGGCCATAAAGAAACCCACCATTCGGCGGGTTTCTTGTTTACTGCGTTTTGTCGATTGGGTTAGTCGCTTGACGGCATAACCCGACGGCTCAATGCAGGATCCGCGCACGTATGGTGCCGTTGATCTCCTTGAGCTTGGCGAGTGCCTTCTCGCTGTGCTCTGTCTCCACGTCGATCACCACATAACCGATATGGCTGCTGGTCTGCAGGTACTGACCGGCGATGTTGATCCCCTCTTCGGCGAAGATCTGGTTGATCTTGTTCATGACGCCCGGCTGGTTGCGGTGAATGTGCAGCAGGCGGCTGGAGCCCTTGTGACCCGGCAGCGAGACTTCCGGGAAGTTGACGGCGGAGAGGGTGGAGCCGTTGTCAGAATACTTGACCAGCTTGTTGGCCACTTCCAGACCAATGTTCTCCTGGGCTTCCTGAGTGGTGCCACCGATATGGGGGGTGAGGATCACGTTGTCCAACCCGCGCAGCGGGCTCAGGAACTCTTCGTCGTTGGACTTGGGCTCAACCGGGAAGACGTCGATGGCGGCACCGGAGACATGACCGCTCTTGATGACGTCGGCCAGGGCATCGATATCCACTACTGTACCGCGGGCGGCGTTGATGAAGATGGCGCCCGGTTTCATCATGCGCAGCTGCTCGGCGCCGATCATGTTCTTGGTGGAGGCGGTCTCCGGCACGTGCAGGCTGATGACATCGGACATGTTGAGCAGTTCGACCATGCTCGGCACCTGGATGGCGTTGCCCAGGGAGAGCTTGTTCTCGATGTCGTAGTAGTAGACCTTCATGCCGATGCTCTCGGCTATGATGCCAAGCTGGGTACCGATATGGCCGTAGCCTATGATGCCGAGCTTCTTGCCACGGGCTTCCACCGAGCGATTGGCCAGTTTTTCCCACACGCCGCGATGGCACTTGGCGTTTTTCTCCGGGATGCCGCGCAGCAGCAGCAGTATCTCGCCCAGCACCAGCTCTGCGACTGAACGGGTATTGGAGAAGGGGGCGTTGAAGACGGGGATGCCACGCAGGTGGGCGGCGTCGAGGTCAACCTGGTTGGTGCCGATGCAGAAGCAGCCGATGGCGACCAGCTTGCTTGCGGCATCCAGCACCTTTTCGGTGAGCTGGGTGCGCGAGCGCAGGCCCACGAAATGCACATCACGAATGCGCTCGATCAGATCCTCTTCCGACAGGGAGGTCTTGAGGTACTCCACGCTGGTATAACCTGCGGCACGAAAGGTCTCTACCGTGTTGGGATGCACTCCCTCCAGCAGCAGTACCTTGATCTTATCCTTGTCCAGCGAAAACTTGGCAGTCATGACGATCCCTCTATGTATGCAAAGAATGAGTGCAGATATGGTGTGTGAAGAAAACCGTAAAGTAGCAAAAACGATTGTGAGAGGGAATATTTGTGACGAAAGTCAAATTCTTTGAAGTTTTCAACGATAGTTGTAAACCACAGTTTGCAACTCATTGAGTGATAAATGAAAACGGCGCCATCAGGCGCCGTCGTCGATTTGCAGAGCAATGATGTTGCCGAGGCGGCCTTATTGGGTGATTACCCCGTCAGGTGTGCCGATCAGTACCACGTCCGCGCCACGGTGGGCAAACAGACCGTTGGTGACCACGCCCACTATGCCATTGAGCTTTACTTCCAGTGCCTTGGCATCCTTGATGGCCATGCCCTTGACGTCCAGTATGATGTTGCCGTTGTCGGTGACCACACCTTCGCGCCACTCGGGGTGACCACCCAGTTTGCGGATCTCGCGGGCCACGTATTCACGGGCCATGGGGATCACCTCTACCGGCAGCGGGAACTGGCCCAGCACGTCCACGGTTTTGGTGTTGTCGATGATGCAGATGAACTTGTCAGCTACGGCCGCCACTATCTTCTCGCGGGTCAGGGCCGCGCCACCGCCCTTGATCATGTCGCGGGTGGCATTGATCTCGTCGGCGCCATCCACGTAGACGGAGAGGGCATCGATGTCGTTGAGGTCATACACATTGATGCCCAAGGCTTTGAGGCGCTCGGTGGAGGCGATTGAGCTGGATACCGCCCCTTCAATCTGGTCCTTCATGGTCGCCAGCGCATCGATAAAGTGGTTGACGGTAGAGCCTGTGCCTACCCCGACTATGGTACCGGGCACCACGTATTTGAGCGCAGCCCAACCAGCCGCCTTCTTCATTTCATCTTGAGTCATGATCGATCCTCTGGGAAAAAGCGGGCGCATTATATCCAAGCATCCCCCCCAGAGCGACTACAGAGGTCACGTTCCGGTCCAAAAACCCCCAAGATGTAAATCGTTTGCCTGTTTATTGAGCCCTCTGGGTGGCATCTGGCGTGGCGGGCACGAAAAGGGGGCTGTACTAAGAGGGGGGATGGCAAAAAACAGAGACGGCAGCACAGCCAACGAGGGCACTCACAGGCAGTCGGCACAGGCCGGCTGCCTGTGAGGTCATGCAAATTGCCAGCAGCGGCTTGGAGTGATGATCTGCGGCAGCGGCACGTCCCACTGCTCCTGTGGCACGGCATCCACCTGTTGGCAGTCATGGGCGAGACCCAGTGGCTTGGGGCCCAGCTTGTGTTCGTGCCAGCAGGCGAGGGTGCGATCGTAATAGCCGCCCCCCATACCGAGCCGGTTGCCCTCGGCATCGAATGCCACCAGCGGGGTACAGATAAGGTCCAGGGTGCTATGGGGCACTACCTGGGACATATCCAGCTCAGGCTCGGCGATGCCGTAGCGATTGCGGGTCATGGGGCTGGTGGCTGTGTAGCGCAAGAAGAGCAGGTGACCCGGGGTGAAGGGGTGCAGCACCGGCAGATAGACCTCTTTTTGCTGGGCCCAGAGCCAGTGAATGGCGGGCAGGGGGTTGAGTTCGCCATCGTTGGCCAGGTAGAGGGCAATGCGTCTGGCTGCCAGGATCTCGCTGTGCTGCTTGAACTGGGCAACCAGCTGCTGGGCTGCCTCCTGTTGCTCGGCCTGGCTCAGGCTTTTTCTGCGCAGACGAATGAGCTGGCGCAGGGTTTGCCGCTCATGGGCTTGCTCGGGTTGGGTATCCGGCATGGGGGCTCCTGTATTGTGCACCTGGGTGAGCAGGGAGTTGGCCGCAAAGGCCTGGTTACCTTAACAAGGCCGGCGAGGGATGAACAGCGCGACAAGCCCGGCGGGGATGGGCTGCCAGGCCGGGTGCAATGCCCGGTCCGGCAGCCGTCCCGGTTATTTATCCGATGTCTTGCCCATCTGATGCTTGACGAATACAGCCACTATCGCAGCCAGTGCCAGGGCCATGGGATAGAAGCTCATGCTCACCACCGCCAGTGGCGACAATGCGAAGATGGAGCCCAGCAGCAGCGCCTGTGCGCCCCAGGGGATGAGTCCTTGTACCACGCAGGAGAAGATATCCAGCATGGAGGCGGCGCGGCGCGGGGTGACGCCGTGATGCTCCGCCAGCTCCCGCGCTACCTTGCTGGCCACTATGATGGCCACTGTGTTGTTGGCGGTGCAGAGGTTGGTCAAGCCCACCATGCCGGCGATGCCGAGTTCGGCCGCCTTCTCGTTCTGCTCACCATCGTGCTGGCGGGTAAAGCGGGCAATCAGGGCGCTGATGCGGGCGCTGATCCAGGCCAGCCCACCCTGGCGTTCCATCAGGGCGCCGAGACCACCGATCAGCATGGAGAGCAAAAAGATCTCCTGCATGCCGGTAAAGCCCTGATAGATATCCTTGCTGAACTGGCCCAGCGGGTAACCGCTGATCATGCCAACCGCGCCCGCGGCCACAATGCCAATTCCCAGCACCATGAAGACGTTCATGCCAGCGAGCGCCAGCACCAGGATCAACAGATAAGGCATCACCTTGAACAGGTCCGCGCTGGCGGTGGTGGCGGGAGCTTCTCCCACTGAACCCAGGGTCAGATAGAGCAGGATCACTGCGATGGCGGCAGGGGCCGCAATCTTGATGTTCTCGCGAAACTTGTCCTTCATCTCGCAGCCCTGGCTGCGGGTCGCCGCTATGGTGGTGTCCGAGATGATGGAGAGGTTATCGCCGAACATGGCGCCGGAGAGAATGGTGCCTGCCATCAGTACCGGATCGATACCGGCTGCCTGGGCCACGCCAAGAGCCACGGGGGCCACGGCACCGATCGTGCCCATGGAGGTGCCCATGGCGGTGGCAATAAACGCAGAGATGAGGAACAGACCCGGCAGCAGGAACCAGCCCGGGATCAGCGACAGACCGAGCGCGACGGTGGCATCGACGCCACCGGTGGCCTTGGCCACGGTGGCGAAGGCGCCAGCCAGCAGATAGATGATGCACATCGCCATTATGCTGCTGTCACCCACCCCCTTGAAGAAGGTTTCAAGGTTCTTGTTGAACCCCTCTTTCCCCAGCGTCAGTGCCAGCATGACGGCAGGCAGTGCAGCCACGGGGGCAGGCAGCTGGTAGAAGGCGAATTCCACCCCCTGCAGGGTCAGCCAGGTGCCGGTACCGATAAAGAGAGCAAGAAAGACCAGAAGAGGCAGCAGGGCTCTGGCGCTGGGTTGGGTCTGGATCATGTATTCCTCTGTGGTTGAACATGACCTCCCTGTCGTCACCAGCCCGGGTTGATGGGATGAGCGTGGCGGGCATCCTGCCGCTGTGGGGCGCCTACAGTAGTGAGTCGGGGGCATTCGGTCAAGATAGACGTCCAGACGGATAGGGTTTTCTGTCGGTCAATTCTGACATGATTGAAATATCAAAAGTATGTTCGGAAAAATTAATCAATGTTGTCAATTGTTCGGAGTTGTCTTGGGGCATGCTGGGCGCTTTTCACAGACATGTCATTTGGCGGACGGGGCTGACGGGCTGATGGTACTGAATATCCGGGTTATCTGCTTTTGGGGTAGGCCGCCGACGCCTTGCGCGTGCTGGGCATGGCACCCGCATCTGCAGGCAATGAGGCGGCCTTGATACTCGGTGAGGGCGGCGCTGTTACTGGGTCATTTTCTCCACGGCCTGAACGGCTGCAGCCAGGGCGCGCTTATCGAGAGTCAGGGCAATGTGACCAATATCCGGCACCAGAGTGACGGGCCATTGAATGCCGAGCGCTCTTAACTCGGGTGCCAGTTGGTCGGTTTTAAACGCCTCGTCATCGGTGCCTGCAATCACGGCGCAGGGGCGCTTTACATTGCGCAAATTCTGCCGGTAGTCGCGCTCTGGCTGGAAGTTCGAGGCGAGGTTGAAGGAGTAGGAGGGGGTCAGGAGTGCTTTCGCTTCTTCATTGAGCGCAAAGTTCAGCACCGTCAGATGGTTGAGTGCCGAGACATGCAGCCCGTTGAGGATGCTCAATGCGATCAGGCGAGGAAGGCCGACGCTCACCCAGCCACCACTGTTGGGTCGGTAGTTGGCGGCAGTGGGGCCCAGATACGGGGAGAGGAGCAGGTAGTTGTCAAACAGGGTTTGCCGTGAGCCACCGGCGACGCGCAGCACAAAGCCACCCCCTGACGAGAAGCCTGCGAGGGTGGCGGGTTTGCTCGGAGCCACTGCTGCGGCGAAATCTTCCAGATCGTCTTCCAGTTGGCCTATGTAGGCTATCGTGCCTCTCTGGCCCGACTCGCCATGGCCGCGGATATCGAGGGTGTAGGCACCATAACCGGCTTGCGAGAAGGCGCTCGCCAGTATGTGCATGCTCTGGCTGCTGGCCGAGGAGCCATGAACCAGCACAACGCTACCCCTGACATCCTTGGCTGCGGGAGCATAGTGTCGGTAGGCGAGTTCGGCACCGTCACGGGCCTTGTATCTGGCGGGCGAGGGCAGGCCGCTCCAGTCAAGGGTTTTGAAGGGGTTGCTGATACTGGCCATCTCCGGCGCCGGGCCAGGCCCGCCAAACAGCAGCGCCGCCACAAGGGTGACAAGGCCGAGCGACAGCAGGCCCAGTACGCACAGCAATCCCGTATTCATATGTCTATCTCCTGGCGACAGCGGCGTGGGGTTGAACCTTGTGTCCATCAAGGGAAACCTATCAGATGGCGCCGTCTCTGCCAAACCCCAAACCGCCAGTCTGCGGGGTTGGAATGGCAAGGGGGGCATCAGCCATTTTGAGCGGTTCACCGTCGCGGCCGAACCGAAGAGGGTGTCTCACGGCTTTTCAAAGCCGGCGCAGGCTGGTAAAACGGTCTCTTTCCATAAAACAGATGAGAGGGTGGAGATGGACAATCCGATCCGTGTGGCCGTGATGGGCTGTAATGGTCGTATGGGCAAGGTGCTGCTGGAAGCCATCACCAACGCCGAGGGCGTGGTGATAGGGGCGGCGCTGGAGCGACCTGGCTCTGCCGTGATCGGGCTGGATGCCGGTGAGCTCAACGGTCTGGGCAAGCTGGGTGTGATGATCAGCGACAGCCTGGACAAGGTTCGGGATGAGTTTGATCTCATCATCGACTTCACCCGTCCCGAGGTGACCCTGGCCAACCTGGGCTTTGCCCTGGCCCACAACAAGCAGATGGTGATCGGCACCACAGGTTTTGATGACGCAGGCAAGGCGGCGCTGAAAGAGGCGGGCAAGCAGATCGGCATCGTCTTCGCCTCCAACTACTCGGTCGGCGTCAACCTGGTGTTCAAGCTGCTGGAGCAGGCCGCCAAGGTGATGGGGGATTACACCGACATCGAGATCATCGAAGGACATCACAGACACAAGGTGGATGCACCGTCCGGCACAGCGCTTTCCATGGGGGAAGTGGTGGCCAAAACCCTGGGCCGCGATCTCAAGGAGTGCGCCGTCTATGGCCGTGAAGGGATCACCGGCGAGCGGGATCGCAACACCATCGGCTTTGCCACCATTCGCGCCGGCGATCTGGTGGGGGAACACACCGTCATGTTTGCCGACATTGGCGAGCGGGTGGAGATCAGTCACAAGGCCTCCAGCCGCCTCACTTTCGCCAATGGCGCTGTGCGCGCGGGCAAGTGGCTTGGCCAGCAGGGTGCCGGTCTTTACGACATGCAGGATGTACTCAGTCTGAAATAAGCTGCCTGACGTTCTGGGTGTCATCGCTCCCCCTGCGAGGGGCACCCACTGCCTTGCCAAACCCCGGTTCGCCGGGGTTTTTCGTATTTTCTTGTATAAATGGTGATTACGCCGCGTTTTTTCATCCAAACCATTCAAACCACCTCTTTCTAGAACGGTGGCCTGGCCCCCTTCTGTCAAATGTCATCAAAGCGTAACGAGATTGGGCCTCTACCCCCCCTGCGGTCGCATTTTTTCACATGTCACAAAAAAGACTAAAAATTCAAAACAAGAAAAACGTTTTCTATTTTTGCAAGTCACTTATCTGTCATTAAATGACTCTTTTTATGGTTGGTTAGTTTTTTTTATAAATCACACTTGCTTGTTTTTAAAGGGTTAAATGTTGGTTTTTGTGCTTTGAATGGCACAAGGTGCCGCTTTTGTTGCGGGTTCTGGCTTTTCTTTTGCTGGAGGGGGTTGCAAAGCGATTGAGTGCATAGATAATGGGTAATGTTGCTTGTTTATTGAATTTAGATGCATTTAAAACGAGAAAAGACGTTGAAATGCGATCATTTTTAAGTAGAATGCGCCCAATTTGCCAGAAATCTGCCGGGTTTGAGCCCTGTTTCAAACAGCGTCCGGACCCGCAACACCCAGGTAAATTGCTGAATTTAAAGCTAAATAACTGGAGGTTGTCTTGAATCACACTGCATTGCTAGTGCTGGAAGATGGAACTGTGTTCAAAGGCGTGTCGATAGGCGCCGAGGGATGTTCCGTTGGTGAAGTGGTTTTCAATACGTCGATGACGGGCTATCAGGAAATCCTTACCGATCCCTCTTATTCCCGTCAGATAGTCACCCTCACTTACCCTCATATAGGCAACACCGGCACCAACAGCGAAGATGAAGAGTCCAGTCAAATCCATGCACAGGGATTGATCATCCGGGACCTTCCGATACTTGCCTCCAATTTCCGCAATCAGCAATCCCTCTCCGATTACCTCAAGTCTCACAACATCGTTGGCATCGCCGACATCGACACCCGCAAACTGACTCGCATTCTGCGCGAGAAAGGCGCCCAGGCTGGCTGCATCCTGACGGGCAAGCAAGTTGATGAGGCATATGCCCTCGAACAGGCCCGCGCCTTCCCCGGTTTGAAGGGGATGGACTTGGCCAAAGAGGTCACGGTTGGCGAGGCGTACAACTGGACCGAAGGTAGCTGGCAGCTCGGCAAGGGGCATGTCACCCCGGCGGCCGATGAACTCAAATACCACGTGGTAGCCTACGACTTTGGCGTCAAGCGCAACATTTTGCGGATGCTGGTGGATCGTGGCTGCCGTCTGACGGTGGTACCGGCCAAGACACCGGCCGCCGAGGTGCTGGCGATGAACCCCGATGGCATCTTCCTCTCCAACGGCCCCGGTGACCCCGAGCCGTGTGACTATGCCATCGAGGCCATCAAGGCTTTTCTCAACACCAACACGCCGGTATTTGGCATCTGCCTGGGTCACCAGCTGCTGGGTCTGGCCTCCGGCGCCAAGACCATCAAGATGAAGTTCGGCCATCACGGCGCCAACCATCCGGTGAAGAGCCTGGATGACAACACAGTGATGATCACCGCCCAGAACCACGGCTTTGCAGTGGACGAGAGCTCACTGCCGGATTGCCTGCGCCCCACCCATGTCTCTCTGTTTGACGGGTCCTTGCAAGGCATCCACCGCACCGACCGTCCGGCCTTCAGCTTCCAGGGTCACCCAGAAGCGAGCCCGGGCCCGCACGACTGTGCCGGTCTGTTCGACCACTTTATTGAATTGATCAAGCAGTATCGCGCTTAAGAGGAAAAGAGAAGCCATGCCAAAACGTAACGACCTACAGAGCATCCTGATCCTCGGCGCCGGCCCCATCGTCATCGGTCAGGCCTGCGAATTTGACTACTCCGGCGCCCAGGCCTGCAAAGCCCTGCGCGAGGAGGGCTACCGCGTCATCCTGGTGAACTCCAACCCGGCCACCATCATGACCGACCCCGAGATGGCGGACGCCACTTACATAGAGCCCATCACCTGGGAAGTGGTACGCGAGATCATCAAGAAAGAGCGCCCGGATGCCGTGCTGCCCACCATGGGTGGCCAGACTGCATTGAACTGCGCGCTGGATCTGGAAAAGCATGGCGTGCTGGCCGAGTTCGGTGTCGAGATGATCGGTGCCACCGCCGACGCCATCGACAAGGCCGAAGATCGCCGTCGCTTTGACATCGCCATGAAGAGCATTGGCCTCGAGTGCCCGCGCGCCGGTATCGCCCACAACATGGAAGAGGCGTGGGGCGTGCAGCAGATGGTCGGCTTCCCCTGCATCATCCGTCCCTCCTTTACTATGGGTGGCTCGGGCGGCGGCATCGCCTACAACACCGAAGAGTTCGTCGAGATCTGCGAGCGCGGTCTGGACTTGTCGCCGACCAAAGAGCTGCTGATCGATGAGTCGCTCATCGGCTGGAAAGAGTACGAGATGGAAGTGGTGCGGGATCGCAACGACAACTGCATCATCGTCTGCACCATCGAAAACTTCGATCCCATGGGCATCCACACCGGTGACTCCATCACGGTCGCGCCAGCCCAGACGCTGACCGACAAGGAGTTCCAGATCATGCGCAACGCCTCCATGGCGATACTGCGCGAGATCGGGGTAGAGACAGGTGGCTCCAACGTCCAGTTCGGTATCAACCCGAAAGATGGCCGCATGGTCATCATCGAGATGAACCCGCGGGTGTCCCGCTCCTCCGCGCTGGCTTCCAAGGCGACCGGCTTCCCCATCGCCAAGATCGCCGCCAAGCTCGCCATCGGTTACACCCTGGACGAGCTGATGAACGACATCACAGGCGGTCGTACCCCGGCCTCCTTCGAGCCGGCCATCGACTACGTGGTCACCAAGGTGCCGCGCTTCAACTTCGAAAAATTTGCCGGTGCCAACGACCGTCTCACCACCCAGATGAAGTCGGTCGGTGAAGTGATGGCCATAGGCCGCAACTTCCAGGAGTCCCTGCACAAGGCGCTGCGCAGTCTCGAGACTGGCAAGACCGGCTTCGACCCCATGGTTGACCTGAACGCCCCTGACTCATTGACCCGCATCCGCCACGAGCTGCAGGACGCTGGCTGCGACCGTATCTGGTACATCGCCGATGCGTTTCGCGCCGGTCTCTCCATGGACGGCATCTTCAAACTGACCAAGATTGACCCCTGGTTCCTGGTGCAGATAGAAGATCTCATCAAGCTGGAAGAGCAGGTGAGAGAGCGCGGCATGGCCGGTCTCGATGCCGACTTCCTGCGCGCCCTCAAGCGCAAGGGCTTCGCAGACGCCCGTCTGGCCAAGATCCTCGGCGTGGCCGAGGGCGAGGTGCGCAAGTTGCGTGCCCGCCACAACATCTTCCCGATCTACAAGCGGGTCGATACCTGCGCGGCCGAGTTCGCCACCAACACCGCCTACATGTATTCGAGCTATGACGAAGAGTGCGAGGCCAACCCGACCAATCGTGACAAGATCATGATCATCGGCGGCGGCCCGAACCGTATCGGTCAGGGCATCGAGTTTGACTACTGCTGCGTGCACGCGGCACTGGCCCTGCGCGAAGACGGTTACGAGACCATCATGGTCAACTGCAACCCGGAGACCGTCTCCACCGATTACGACACCTCCGACCGCCTCTACTTCGAACCGGTGACCCTGGAAGATGTGCTGGAAATCGTGCGCATCGAGAAGCCCAAGGGCGTTATCGTGCAATACGGCGGCCAGACCCCGCTCAAACTTGCACGGGCATTGGAAGCCAACGGCGTGCCGATCATCGGTACCAGCCCGGATGCCATCGACCGCGCCGAAGACCGCGAGCGCTTCCAGTCCGCCGTTGAGCGCCTCGGCCTCAAGCAGCCGGAAAACGGCACAGTCACCAACCTGGAGCAGGCTGTGCTGACCGCCGAGCGGATCACTTACCCGCTGGTGGTGCGCCCCTCCTATGTGCTGGGTGGCCGCGCCATGGAGATCGTCTATGACGAGACCGACCTGCGTCGCTACTTCGCCGAGGCGGTGAGCGTTTCCAACGAATCGCCGGTACTGCTGGACCGCTTCCTGGACGATGCCACTGAGCTGGACGTGGATGCCATCTGCGACGGTGTTGACGTGGTCATCGGCGGCATCATGGAGCATATCGAGCAGGCCGGTATCCACTCCGGTGACTCCGGCTGCTCCCTGCCACCTTATACCTTGTCCAAGAAAATTCAGGACGAGATCCGCGAGCAGGTGCGGAAATTGGCGCTGGAACTCGGTGTGGTCGGCCTGATGAACGTGCAGTTTGCGGTCAAGGGCGATGACATCTACCTCATCGAAGTGAACCCGCGTGCCGCCCGTACCGTGCCCTTCGTCTCCAAGGCGACCGGTGCGCCGCTGGCCAAGATTGCCGCCCGCGTCATGGCCGGCCAGAGCCTGAAAGATCAGGGCTTTACCACCGAAATCATCCCGCCTTACTACTCGGTGAAAGAGGTGGTACTGCCGTTCGCCAAGTTCCCTGGGGTTGACCCGCTGCTGGGGCCAGAGATGCGCTCTACCGGTGAAGTAATGGGGGTGGGCAGCAGCTTTGCCGAGGCCTATGCCAAGGCCCAGCTGGGTGCCAGCCATGCGGTGCCGAAAGAGGGTCGCGCGCTCTTGTCGGTGCGTCACAGCGACAAGGCGCTGGTGGTCGATTTGGCTGCCAAGCTGCTGGAGCTGGGCTACGAGCTGGATGCCACTCACGGCACCGCAGTGGCCCTGGGTGAAGCGAGCATCAACCCGCGCCTGGTCAACAAGGTGCACGAAGGGCGTCCGCACATTCTCGACCGCATCAAGAATGGCGAGTACACCTACATCGTCAACACCGCCGAAGGGCGAGTGGCGATCCAGGACTCCAAGCAGTTGCGCCGCGCCGCCTTGCAGCACAAGGTGGCTTATACCACCACCATGAATGAGGCGTTTGCCACCTGCATGGCCATCAGCATGGATGCCACCGCCAACGTCAACTCGGTGCAGGAGCTGCACCAGAAAGTGAAAAACCGCTAAGCATTGCGCAATAAGGGCAGGGGAGTCTTTCCCTCCTTCTTTGCACAACACTTGCGAACCCTGAAAAACCCCGCCAGCGATGGCGGGGTTTCTGTTTTTTGGCGGCTCTGACCAGCCTCCGTCATGGGGGAAAGGTGCGCATGGGAGAGGGGATATGGTCATCGGAGGGTGAGATACACCCTATGGGTGGCATAAAAGTGATAATGATTGCGCATTGGTGGCTCTGGTTTGCAATCTTTGCAATCACTCGCCTGGTCCACCTCTATATACTTGTTTCTCATCACATAAGGTCGTCTGCGCCTGCAACAGCGGGGTGCGAGGATCAGGGCCAGCTGCTTATCCGGTAGCCGAGGCCGGCCCCTTTATCCATAGGGGCCACAGGAAACCGGTTGTGGGGTTACCACCCACGCAACCGTCAGGGCCAGCGTTACCGCGCAAGCCCGCTTCCCCCTCCTTACCCCGTCAGCTTGCCTGCCCAGTCGCGTCGTTGCTCACCTTCATTGCCCGCAACGGCGCCGCGCCTCAAGGACATCAGCCAAGGGAATCTGAATATGAGCTTCGATCATCGCAAATACCGCCCCGCCCCCGTTATTGCACTGGCGGACCGTCAATGGCCCAACCAGGTGATGACGCGGGCGCCGCTCTGGTGCGCCGTGGACTTGCGCGACGGCAATCAGGCGCTGGTCGAACCCATGACGGTGGCCCAGAAGCTGCAAATGTGGGCGCTCATGGTCCATGTCGGTTTCAAGCATATAGAGGTGGGGTTCCCCGCCGCCTCCCAGCCTGATTTCGACTTCGTGCGCGAGCTTATTGAGCGCAATCTCATTCCCGATGACGTCACCATCCAGGTGCTGGTGCAGGCCCGCGAAGATCTGATCGCCCGCACCTTTGAATCGCTCAAGGGGGCCAAACGCGCCATCGTCCACGTCTACAACTCGGTCAACCCGACCCAGCGCAACTATGTGTTCAATACAGGGCGCGAGGGGGTCAAGGCCATCGCCGTGCAAGGCGCGCGCTGGGTGCGAGACCATGCGGCGCGCAATCCGAGCACAGAGTGGAGCTTTCAGTATTCGCCGGAGAGCTTCAGCAGCACAGAGGTGGAGTTCGCGGTAGAGGTGTGCGACGCCGTCATCGACGAGTGGCGCCCTGCTGGCCGCCCCATGATCCTCAACCTCCCTGCCACGGTCGAGGTGAGCACTCCCAATGTGTTCGCGGATCAAGTGGAGTGGTTCTGCCGCCACCTCAAGGCGCGCCCCGAGGTGAGCATCTCCATCCACACTCACAACGATAGAGGCTGTGGTGTGGCCGCCGCCGAGCTGGCGGTGCTGGCGGGGGCGGATCGCATCGAGGGGACCCTGCTCGGCAACGGCGAGCGCACCGGCAACATGGACATAGTCACCATGGCCATGAACCTCTACAGCCAGGGCATAGATCCCGAGCTGGATCTCTCTGACATGGACGCCATAGTCGCCACCGTGGGCGCCTGCACCCAGATAGCCCTGCACCCGCGCCACCCCTACGCGGGCGAGCTGGTCTACACCGCCTTCTCCGGCAGCCATCAGGATGCGATTCGTAAGTCCCTGGCGGCAGAGAAGCCCGATGCCTATTGGGATGTGGCTTATCTGCCGATCGATCCTGCCGATCTTGGCCGCAGCTACGAGGCGGTGATCCGTATCAACAGCCAGTCCGGCAAGGGCGGCGTCACCTATCTGCTGGAGCGCGATCTCGGCCTGCAACTGCCGCGCTGGCTGCAGATCGACTTCAGCCGTCGGGTGCAGGCCCAGGCCGAGGCGAGCAGCAGCGAGATAAACCCGGCGCAGATCCGCGCCCTGTTTGAGCAACATTATCTCGAGCCGGTGCACGGCTATCGCATCGGCCGCTTCCAGCTTGGTCACGACGGCCAGGAGAGCCTGCACCTCGAGCTGCAGACCCCAGATGGCTCGCTGCAACTGCGGGGCGAGGGGGAGGGGGCCATCACTGCGCTGGTCAACGGCTGGGAGCGCCAGACCGGCATGCATATCGACGTGCTCGACTACTCGGAGCATGCCCTGAGCGCCGGTACAGAATCTCGCGCCGCTGCCTATGTGCTGCTGAGCGTCGATGGCCAGCGCATGTGCGGGGTCGCCATCGGCCGCGACGTGGTCAACGCCTCCTTGCAGGCGGTGATCAATGGTGCGGCGCAAATTGAGGCCCTGCGCCAAACGGCTTGAGTGCATGTCGCCAAAGAGCCCATCCGCTTGCAGCAGCCCCGCCCATCCGGCGGGGCTGCTCGATTGCGCCAGCGGGTGCTGCGTCAAGGCATCTGCGCCTTCAGATCCGCCTGTCAATCCTCTACAATGAGCGCCTGTTTGCGTTCGGAGCCGCTCCGTTCGCGTGACTCTCGTGTGCCGGGCGCCCAGCGCCTTGCCCCTGCATCGGAAGCCTTGATGATATTTTCCTCACCCCTTGTTCCCACTCGGCTCGCCATCCTGCCTCTCTTTGCCATCCTGTTGCTTGCCGGGTGTGCCAGCGAACCGACGGTGCCCAAGCAAGATGTCGCCATGAGCGCTCAGCAGGCCAAACAACCTATCGCCATGCAGCCACGCAAACCGGCAGACATGGAGAGCCGCATAGTGCGGTTCTTGCCGCGTCAGGTGCCAGACAAACAGGGCTGGGCCAATGATGTGGTGACGGCGCTCTCGACGCAGGGAGTGACGGTAAGCGATCACAATGTCTGCACTGTGCTGGCGGTGGCCGAGCAGGAAGCCACTTATCAGGCCGACCCCGTGGTGCCGGGCCTTGGCAAGATTGCCTGGAAGGAGATAAATGCCCGCGCCGCCAAGCTGCTGATCCCTGAATTCGTGGTGCGCACGGCCCTTGGCATCAAGCCCCCCACCGGCAAGAGCTATGCCGAGCGCATCGACAAGCTTCGCACCGAGCGGGAGATGAGCGAGATCTTCGAGGACATGATCAGCATGGTGCCCATGGGCAAGACGCTGTTTGGCAACCTCAACCCGGTGCATACCGGCGGCCCCATGCAGGTGAGCATCGCCTTTGCCGAGGCAAATGCCCGTGGCTACCCCTATCCCGTCAAGGATTCCATTCGCCATGAGGTGTTCAGCCGTCGTGGCGGTATCTGGTTCGGCACCAGGCACCTGTTTGGCTATCCCGCCGACTACCCGGATACCCTCTATCGCTTCGCCGACTTCAATGCGGGCTGGTACGCCAGCCGCAACGCCGCCTTCCAGGCTGCCGTCAGCCGGCTGAGCGGCAAGCCCCTGGCGCTGGATGGGGATCTTGTCCGCTATGACTCAGACCTGCCGGGCAAGACTGAGCAGGCTGTATATACCCTCGCCAGCCGGGTCAATATGAGCAAGCAGGCGATCCACCAGAGCCTGCGCAAAGGGGATACCGCCGAATTTGCCCAGACCGACCTCTATCACAGGGTCTTTACCCTGGCCGACAAGCAGGCTGGCAAGCGGCAACCCCGCGCCGTGCTGCCCGGCATTCAACTCAAGAGCCCCAAGATCACCCGCAACCTCACCACCGCCTGGTTTGCCAAGCGAGTGGATGAGCGCGAGCAGCGCTGTGTGCGGCAGATGGCGACGATTCGCTGATTTCTAAAAGCAACAAAGGCGGCCAATTGGCCGCCTTTGTCTTATGCCCCCGTCGTTTTGTTTCCCCCTCTACTTCATCAGCGCTATGGTCCCCCTGCATTTCGGGAAGTTACTGCATCCCCAGAACTGGTTTCCCTTGTTGTCACCTCGACTGGCGGTGCGAAGCACCATGGGGTTGCCGCAGTTGGGGCACATGGGGCACTGGCTGTTTGCCTTATGGATAGCCGCTGGTGGTGAAGGGCTGTGATAGGTCGGTATGCTGGCGGGTACAGGCTGGGTGGCAACTCCGTGCCGAGCCTTGAGCTGTGCCACATGCTGTCTGTGGGTCTGCCAATTGGCGGCCAGTCGTCTCCGCTGGATGGTGTCGATAACCCGGGTGACTTCGGCAGGTGTCAAAACCGGTGTGGTTTTGCCTTTGATATAACGAATGAGCCCGCGGTTCATCACGTTGTCCGGCATAGGGGTTTTGAAAGTGCAGTCGCCAATGAAGTAGATGATGGAGTGAAGCTGGTGATCCGCCAGCCCCAACAGCGATCTGAGGGTCATCACATGCAGATAGTTCTGGCGCATGGGATTTTGAAAACTGTGCCTGCGGCGATAGATCTGCTGGGTCCAGCTCTTATGGGCAGGATTGCCGAATATCCACCCCTTTATGTTTTTGGTCTCTATCACGAAGACCCCGAAGCGTGACACCAGCACATGGTCGATCTGGGTCGTGCCCTGCGGGGTAGGCAGGGTCACGTCCTTAAGCAGGTGATATTCCTGCTTGTCGAGAAAGAGACGGAGGCTGAGATTGATAAACCACTCCCCGATCATCCCCTTGAACCAGGGTGTTTTGATCAGGGTGGCAATCAACAGCAGTGGCAGGAGAAACCAGAGCTGGTTCAGCAGCGGCGCTATGACAGCAGTGATATCCATGTGATTTAGCCTTCACAGACCTGGGTCAAGGATGTGTCTCGATGGGGATGATGCTGCGGCATTTGGGATAGCTGGGGCAGCCCCAGAAGCTGTTGCCCTTGGTATCTCCCCGTTTGCTGGTCCTCAGTACCATGGTTGTACCGCATTTGGGACAAACCGGTGCCGGACCTGTATGGGCGGCCACGCTGTCCTGCTGGTCACTGTCGCTTGCGACGCGCTCCAATGTGATGCGCACCTCCTCGCTCACTCGGATAATGCGCTGGGCTTCATCGTAGGCATCGCGATACAGGTCGCTGTCTTCCGAACGCTGGATCAATACCCCCATCTCGTTGTTATTCACCTGGCTGAACTCATAGAGGTTCAGGCTGGTGATGATGCACATCTCTTCATTGAGGTAGCACTTGGCATGGAGGTTCTTGCAAAAGCTGGTGCGGATATAGGTGAGCTCCTTGAGCCAGCTGATCTCTTCCGGCTGAAGCTCACTTTTGCCATAGACGATCCGCACATCGATCTTGAGGCGGTTCTTGTCGGTCAGCAGCTCCTTGATCCTGTCATTGAGCTTGAGGAAGGGACTGATCAGGATCAGTCGTTCCTTGGCGTCCTTGATCAGCTCTTCAAGGAAATAGTTGGTTGCGCTGGTATTAAGAAATTTGGCCATAACAAGCTCCCTGTCCTTGGAAATGTCATGTGTTCTCTGGTCACGGTAGGCAGTAAGACCGACCTCCATCCTTGGCACAGCACAGCGTCACAGTATCCATCGCCGCCCCATGCCCACATGCTAGGAGATACAGGTGGGACCTGATAGTGGCAATTGAGTCAAATGTGCGTCCAGTCAGAGATTTTGCTGTCGAGGCGGGTCATGTCGCCATGCCAAGGCACTAGAAGCTCATCGCCAGCCCGACGCCGTAGCCGCTGGTGTTGTGGCTGAACATATAGGGGGCCACCAGCCGGGTGCGGGTCACTATGATGTCGTACTTGCTGCTGTCGAGTTCTATCCCGAGCCCCAGCGAGTTGAGGGAGTTGAAACCGAGCAGGCCCCTTTGCTCGCCAAGATATTCGGTGCGTGCCCCTTCCATCACGTAGCGCAGCGGCTTGTCCAGCAGTGTGAGATTGCCGATGGGGGCGCGGCGGCGCAGGTAGAGGCCGAGGTTCTCCGCATTGGCCTGACCGGTTACGCTGGCCGAGGTGCCGCCGAAGCTTTGCAGATGCTGGTAGGAGTAGCGCAGCTCAACGTCGATATCCTGCTGTGCAGAGAAGAGTTCATAGTCGAGCATCAGGGCGCCCCCCAGGCCGTAGACATCGAGCCTGCCGCCATCGAGAAAGTCGAGGTTCTTGCCTGTGTATTGGCCCAGCAGCCAGTTGCCGATGCGCAGATCGCTGGCCACAGTGCCCAGCGTGACGTTGCCGATGGGGCGCAATACCCAGTTGCCGCCGTGACGATCCTGATGCAGATGAAGATCCCAGCCGATGCCACCCGTGGCGGTGAGACTGTTCCATCGGGTGGGGATAGTGCGACTCTCGCTGCCGTTGCTCACCACGAATTTGGGGTCGTAGCGGCTAAAACCCAGGGTCCCTTCCAGATAGACGGGCACACTCTCGCTCATGGTGGCGCCGCCGCCCATCTGGGTCATGTTGAGCGCCGACGATGCCGTTGTGCTGGTGTTGCTGCCGATGTCGAGGTTGCTGGCTGTGATGTCGGGCACCACAGTGAAGGTCATCAGCGACACCACTGCGTTGGCACGTTTTTGTATTAGTGACGACTCTTCAGCCATGGCGCCATGGCTGAGCAAGGGGGTGATCAGCAGGGGCAGGGTAGTGCGAAGGGTTGTGTGTGTGGGCATGCCTTGTTCCCCCCGAAGCCGGTTGTGATGATGCGCCGTTTGACTGTAGCGACTTTTTCTCATCTTGGCAGCCCAAGGGTGAGCCGGTTGAAGCTTATACATGGCCGAGCATATCGCCGAGCCGGAGTGCTCGTCCAACCCTTGTCCTGCCATTCAGCTTTTTGTATTGATTGCTGACTTTGTGCCAGACATTAATTTTTTGTTCACTTGCGCGGGTGTATAACGAGAGCCCCTTCCAGGAGAGAAAGGGGATGGCGACAGGGAGTGTCAGCCGCAGCGGGGGCCATAGTGTCCCCCGGGATGGATGCTCACTGACGTTGATGGGAGTCACCAGATGCAGGATATGCTGCTTGCCATATGGCAACAGGACTTTGACCAATTGATCCAGATGCAGGCGGCGGGCCTGCTCGTCACCTGTCTGGTGGTGATCCTCTTTCTCGAGTCGAGCTTCGTGTTTTTACCCCTGCCCGGTGACAGTCTGGTGCTGCTGGCCGGTGGCCTGGTGGGGATGGGGGTGCTCGGCCCCGAAGTGACCCTTGTCTACATGCCGCTTGCCGCCGGGATCGGCAGCCTGATCGCCTATCTGCAGGGCCATGCGCTGCACGGCACTTCCTTTATGGGCCATGTGGAGCGGATGATCCCGGACGGCAGCCTGCCACGAGCCTCGCGTCTGCTGCACAACTACGGTTTCTGGGCCCTGTTTTCTTCTCGCTTCGTGCCCTTCGTCAGGGTACTGACGCCCATGCTGATGGGGGTCTCCCGCCTGCATCTGCCCCGGGTGGTGATGGCCAGTTTTGCCAGCGCCTTCCTCTGGGCCCTGCTGCTGAGTCTGGTGGGCAAGTTCGTGATGGCGGCGCCGGCGTTCGTCCAGTATCACGAATTGATGACCAAGTGCCTGCTGGTGACCTCCCTCGGTCTGTTCGTTATCGCCATGGCGGCCATCGCCATCCGGCTGTTCAAGCGCCCGACCAATCGCATTCGCTGAGTGATATCCGGGGGAGCGCAGGCTGGCCCCGGGTTCTCCATTGATTTACCAATGGCATTGGCCGGGTCCAGGCGGGCCGCCAATGCCGCCCATCAACCATCAAGCAGGTACTTTATGCCATGTCGTGACACCCTGAGCCTTCGTCCCCTCGAGCGAGAGGATTTGAAATTCGTACATCAGCTCAACAACAACGCCAGCATAATGCGTTACTGGTTCGAGGAGCCTTACGAGGCTTACATGGAGCTGGCCCAGCTCTATGACAAGCACATCCACGATCAGCAAGAACGCCGTTTCATCCTGGAGGTGGAGGGCACCAATGTTGGCCTGGTGGAGCTGGTGGATATTCGCAGCATCCACCGCCGCGCCGAGTTTCAGATCATCATAGCCCCCGCCTATCAGGGGCTGGGCTATGCCAAGACAGCGACCCTGAAGGCGATGAAGTATGCCTTCAACGTGCTGAATCTACACAAGTTGTATCTCATCGTCGACAGTGACAATGCCAAGGCGCGCCACGTTTATCAGTCGCTGGGGTTCGCGCCGGAGGGGGAGCTGAAAGAGGAGTTCTTCATCGATGGTAAATATCGCACCGCCATTCGCATGTGTCTGTTTCAGCGTGATTTTCAGGCAAATGCTGCCAACAGGGTCTAACGTTTCCTGACATTCTGGTGCCGATGGGGGCAGGGCTGCGCTGGCCGATGCCAGTGATGCGGCTCTCTTTGTCGGCACCTTTCTCGTGACAGGATAAAAACTCAGGCCATTTGAGGCAGAATTTGTGATGCCTATCTGTTACACTTCGCGCCCGCCATTTTCCGGCTCATTTTCTGACTTGATGTCGGACGCAGCCACCGGTGGTATCAACCTCCGCCTCGCCTACGCCGAGCCGCAAGCCAAACACAGTCCAGCTGGAACACAGGAACCCATTATGAGATTTGAATCGTTCGATTTTGCCCCCGAGATTTTGCGTGCTGTCTCAGATTGCGGTTATCAGGAGATGACCCCTGTGCAGCGCCAGGCGATCCCGACTATCCGTCGCGGTCTCGATGTGCTGGCCAGCGCCCAGACAGGGACCGGTAAGACTGCCGCCTTCGCCCTGCCGATATTGCAGCGCCTGGTGGACAAGCCGGCCGAGCTGCAGCCGTCCAATGCCCGGGTGCTGATCCTGACTCCGACTCGTGAGCTGGCGGCCCAGGTGGCGAGCAACATCAATGATTTTGCCAAGTACCTGGATGTCACCGTACTGACGCTCGTTGGCGGCGGCAAGCAGGATGTGCAGGCCAAGAAGCTGAAAGCGGGTGCTCACATCATAGTGGCGACCCCGGGTCGTCTGCTGGAGCACCTGACCGCCTGCAACCTCAGCCTGTCCGGCGTCGAGTGTCTGGTGCTGGACGAAGCGGATCGCATCCTCGACATGGGCTTTAGCGCCGATGTGCAGCAGATCCTGCAAGCGGTCAACAAGGAACGCCAGAACCTGCTGTTCTCCGCCACTTTCTCCGACGGGGTGAAGAAGCTGGCCAACGTCATGCTGGACAAGCCGCAGATCATCAGCGTCAACAAGCAGAACTCCACCGCCGATACCGTTACTCACACCGTCTATCCGGTGGAGCAGAAGCGCAAGCGCGAGCTGCTCTCTGAGCTGATTGGAAAGCAGAACTGGCCGCAGGTGCTGGTGTTTGCCAGTACCCGCGAAAGCTGTGACGAGCTGGTGGCCGAGCTGAATCTGGATGGCATCAAGTCTGCCGTTGTGCATGGTGACAAGGCCCAGGGCAGCCGTCGCCGCGCCCTGCGCGAATTCACCGAAGGCAAGCTGCGGGTACTGGTCGCCACCGAAGTGGCCGCCCGTGGTCTGGATATCCCGGATCTGCAGTACGTGGTCAACTACGATCTGCCGTTCCTGGCCGAAGACTACGTGCACCGCATTGGCCGTACCGGCCGCGCCGGCAAGAGCGGCATGGCCATCTCCTTCGTCAGCCGCGAAGAAGAGCGTACCCTGCTCGAGATCGAGGCGCTGATCGGCCAGAAGATCCGCCGTGTCATGGCGAAGGGCTACGAAGTGGGCAACCGTGACGAGCTGATCAAGCAGTTGCAGGAGCGTCGTCGCTTCGGCAAGCGTCCCCAGCGTGAAGACAACGCCGCCGCCCAGGCCATGGCTGAAGCCAAGTTGCAGGGTCAGCGCCTCAAGCGTCTGGCGGCAATGAAGAAGCCGCGCCAGCCGAAGTAAGCGCGCCCAACCCCGTCCGGGCCTTCCCCTTGTCAGGGCAGGCCCGGACGGGCGATTTTGTATATAAAGGCGCCACTGGCGCCTTTATGCTGTTGATGACCCGGCCCCTGGCCTGTGCCCGTCTCTCTGAGGACTCGTGATGACACCTCCCAACTACAATCAGGCCCTGCTCGACATGGCCACCCAGAGCCTTGCCGAGCTGGCGCGTACCGCCGAGCAGAAGGCGGGCAAGCGCACCCCGGCCCAGGAGAGCCATTTTCTCTGTACCTGGATGGCGGACTCCCTCAAGGAGAAGCGTTTCTCCCGTCTGGTGATGGAGGATCTGAAAGGCTGGATCCAGCAGGGCCGTACCCTGGGGGCCGGTGCCGATCTCAAGGGCCTGCTGGAGCGCATCGCCTTCCAGTACGCCCGGGTGCAAGCGGACTCACAACAGCTCGGCACCAGGCTTGCCGCCCTGCTGACCGAGCTGGAAGCTGCGGGTTGGTTGGTGTTTACCGACAGCGAGGTGAGCGCCAAGCTGCGCCTGCAGGGGCAGGGCCAATCCAGTCTGGTGATCTCCAGTTGCGAATATGGCGAGCACATAGTGCAGGGTGAGCTGATCAAACCCTTGACCCTGTACGTGCGCGGTGATGAAGCCAGGCTGGCGCAAGCGGCCTTTCACCATGGTCTGCTGCTGAGCCAGGGCAACAAGAAGGTCACTCTGGTCAAGCACCACAAGGCGTACCGTCTGGTGCCCGCCAACTTGCAGCCCGCGCTGGCGCTGCTGGCCGAGGCGAAAGCCTGACGGAGAGCCTCTTCCCTCTGTTGTTCCCAAACCCCGGCCTAGCGCCGGGGTTTTTTATGCGCCAGTGATGGTGCTGGCGGGCTTGGCCGGGTGAGGCGAGAGCAAGCGAAATTTTTACAGGAACCTTTTTACAAGCACCTTTTACAAGAACCAAAGGGGCTGCGTGATACGGCCAGCGGATTCCCGTTTTGTCGTTCGAAATGTGTCGCATGGCAGCGTGCCTACATCTTGCCCCCCTCTGATGGGGGGCGTCCCCCATATGGTGGGATGGTGGTGGAAAATTTCTGCTCTAGGGTGAGTGGGCCCCAAAGAGGGCCTTAAGGAAGCAAACCGCCTGATGGCGACACTCAATGAATGAGGAAACATGATGAAAGTGACTCCAATAGCCTTGCTGCTGGCCGGTGTGCTGGCTTCCCCGCTCTGCGCTGCTGGGCTCGATGCCCAACTCACCCTGGTGGATGGCAGCACAGACGACGTGCGCGTCAACCTGACATTGACCAACACGGGTGACAAGCCTATCCGTCTGCTCAAGTGGCAGCTGCCGGGCAGCGACGATGCCCCCCTGTTTTTGGTGGAGCGGGATGGTCAACCGGTCAGCTATGAGGGGGCGCTGATCAAGCGTGCGGCGCCAACCGACAAGGATTTCCAGCTGCTCAAGGCCGGCCAGAGCCTGACGGTGCAGGCGGAGGTGTCGGGTCTCTATGACATGAGCGCCCAGGGTCAGTACAGCATCCGCTATCAGCTGCCGACCGTACCGCAGGAGGCGAAGGCCGCCAAGGCCAAACAGGCCCAGGCGAGCGAGTCCAACGCCATCACCCTGTGGGTTGAGGGGGTGAACGATGAGCGAGTCCAGGCCAAGGTAGCCGCCGCCGAACCTCAGGCCGTCACCGCCTCGGTCAGCTTCAGCGGCCGCTGCAGCAACACCCAGAAGAGCGACATTCTGGCCGCGCTCGATGCCGCCAGCGGCATCAGCAACAACTCCAGCAATTACCTGGCGGTGGACAAGCCCGATGGCCAGCGTTATCGCAGCTGGTTTGGCGCCTATGACGCCTCCCGCTGGGATCAGGCCGAGACGAACTTCAGCAAGATCAAGGATGCCATCGACAACAAGCCGCTCACCTTTGACTGCAGCTGCAAGCAGAGCTACTTCGCCTATGTCTATCCGGATCAACCCTACAAGGTCTATCTGTGCAAGAGCTTCTGGACGGCGCCCGTCACCGGGACCGATTCCCGTGCCGGCACCATAGTCCATGAGCTGAGTCACTTCAACGTGGTGGCAGGCACCGACGATCTGGGTTACGGTCAGGCCAATGCCCGCAATCTGGCGAAGACGGATCCGGTCAAGGCGCTCAACAACGCCGACAATCATGAATACTTCGCCGAGAATACCCCGAGCGAAAACTGATCCGCTGACAGGGGCCGCAAGGCCCCTTTTTGATGCTGAAGGAGGCTCCATGATGACACTCTTGCTCACCACCCTCGCGCTCGCTCCCCTGCAGTGTGAACTGTCGGTCAAGGCACACAGCCGGGTGAACGAGCCCTTACCCCTGGTGATGACCTTGACCAACAAGGGGGAGGGGCCGCTCGAGGTGTTGAGCTGGTTCACCCCGTTCGAAGGCTGGTTCGCCGATGCCATCGATCTCACCCTCGACAATCAGCCGCTGGTTTACAAAGGACCGCTCGCCAAGCGTGGCGAACCCGGTGCCGATGACTTCTTCATTCTGGGGGCGGGCCAGCAGAGCCAGGCGGATGCAGATCTGACCCAGGTCTACGATTTGTCCCGGCCAGGCCTCTATCACCTCAGCTATCGCGCCCAGCCCTTGACCCTGACCCAGGGGGTTGCCCCCAGCTGCCCCGCCATCAGTTTCACCCGGTTGGCGGCACCCTAAGCGGCATCACGCCCGTTTGCTACCTTCAGCAGCCCCACAGCGCGGGCCGCGACTGCCAGATAGCGGGATGTATCGCCGGGTCTGCTTGCCTGTTCCCGCCAGCAGCAGTGCACCAGCTTGATCACATGATCGTCCAGACTGGCGAGCGCCCGCTCCAACACTTGCTGCCAGGATAATCCGTTGCAGGCGGGCCATGTCTGGGGGCGCAGGTGCGGAGCCCCGACCGTGATATAAGCCGCCGCCACCGCCTGCCACATCAAGGTCTGCCACTGCCCTTGCCACTCGCTGGGCAACTGCGTTGCGACAATGGCTGCGGCCCGGCTACCTGTCACCATATGGAGCACGGTAAAATTGCTGGTTTGCCAATAGAGCGGCAGGGCCACCTCGGCCAGTTGTGTCAAAACAGACGATGACTCGGCGAGCGTTTGCGGCAGCGTGCCCGGCCAGCGCGGCGCCTCTGCCACCTGCTGCAATCGACCCGTGATCCACTCGCCCTGCCAGCTCGCACCCTCCCACTGTTCGGAGAGCCCGGCCAGCAGACTGGCGACATCCCGGGCCGGTACGCCTTCCCCGCCTGGCAGTATCAGGGGACTGCACTGCCAGGCGGCCAGTGCCGCAGCCTGCTCCCCCACATGACCATTTTCCAGGGCACAGGCGAAGCGAATAAGAGGATGGAAGGCGCCTCCCGCCGGTGAGAAGCGCCGGGCCAGCAGGGTCTCGAAGAGAGGCAACCAGCCCTCGGCGGCAATCCGGTCTGCCAACTGCTGACGCAGTCGTACGAAACGGATTTCATCCTCATCCTGACTTGTTTCCCCGCTCGGCAGCGCATGGGTCGCCTGCCAATGATCGAAGAAATGCTGCAACTGGCGGGGGCTTGCACCCATCTCATGCAGGGCGTGCAGCGCCATGGGGCAGTGGTTGGTGGTGCCTTTGCCGTTGAGGGCAAAAGCCCGGTTGGCATCAAGCAAGTGGTGAAGATGGTGCATAATCATTTGACTCCTTTTGCGAGGGGAGACAGGATTGTGCAAGTTAAAGCTAACTTGAGGTCAAGGGTGAAAACGGATCGCAAGTGGTTAGCCATAGGTCAGATAGCGAAGCGCGCCGGGGTCAATGCCAGTGCCTTGCGTTTTTACGAGCAGAAGGGATTGATTAGCAGCGTGCGCAGCGATGGCAGCCAGCGCCTCTATCCGCAGGATGCGCTGCGCCGGATAGCCTTCATCCGGGTGGCGCAGGGGATGGGGTTGAGCCTTGGCGAGATTGCCGATGCCCTCGCCGGCTTGCCAGATGGCCGCACGCCGGATCGCAGCGATTGGGAGCAGATAGCCAGCCAGTGGCAGGGCCTGCTTGATCAGCGCATCGAGGCTTTGGTGCAGCTCAAAGGCAAGCTCACCTCCTGTATTGGTTGTGGTTGCCTGTCTCTTGAGCACTGCGCCCTTTACAACCCGGATGATCAGGCTGCCGGACAGGGCGCCGGCCCCCGTTATCTGTTGGGGGATGTGCCGCCATCCGACTCGGGATCAGAAGACCAATAAACATGGGCGTCGACCTGGCATGCCATGCACTGGGCGACCTGAGTAATGAGCAAGGAGGAGACATGGCATTGCAACAGCTTAAACGGGAGTTGGAACAGTTTGGCGAGCGCAACGATGATGCGCAGCCGACCCGTGGCAGCAAGATGCTCAATATCACCCGCGATACCGGCGAGTTGTTGGCGGTACTGGTACAGACGCGGGGAGCTGAGGCCGTACTGGAGATTGGCACCTCCAACGGTTACTCCACTCTCTGGCTGGCCGAAGCGGTGCAAAGGCTCAATGGCCGAGTTACCACCATAGAGCGGGATGAGGGCAAGCGTGAACTGGCTGATATCAACTTTCAGCGTGCCGGCCTGAGCCCCTGGATCACCCAGTTGGCGGGGGAGGCTGAAACCCTATTGCCCACTTTGCCAGAGGCCGGTTATCAGCTCATCTTCCTGGACTCGGATCGCCAGCGCTATCGTGTCTGGTGGCCACAGATCCAGCGTCTGCTGGCACCCCGTGGTCTGCTGGTGGTGGACAATGCCGTCTCCCATCGGGATGAGTTGGCAGAGTGGATGGGAGAGGTGCAGCGTGATCCGGCCTTTGCGACCTCACTGGTGCCTGTTGGCAAGGGGGAGTGGCTGGTGGTGAGTTTGTCGGGAGAGTGAGCATGGAGTTCAGAACCATGGAACCAAAAGCAGTGGTAGAGGCCTATTGGCAGGCCATGCAAAGCAATGATTTTTCGAGGGCGGCCCGCTGGCTCGGCGATGATTTTATCTGCGACTGGCCGCAGTCGGGGGAGCGCATCGAGGGGCGCTGCAACTTTGTCGAGATCAACCGCCGCTATCCGGCGGCAGGCCCCTGGAGTTTTGACGTGGTCCGGCTACTGGAGCAGGGCGGTGAAGTCGTGACCGAGGTGTTGATCACCGATGGTGAGGTGCAGGCTCGCGCCATTACCTTTCACACAGTGCGCGGCAATGTCATCTCGCGCCAGACCGAGTTCTGGCCCGATCTCTACGAGGCACCCCGCTGGCGTCGCCCCTGGGTGACCCCCATTCCCCGGGAGCCGCAACCGGCCTGATGCATCCGTCAGCTGGCGCGCGTATGTCACCTAAAAAACAGCCCCGCAGATGCGGGGCTGTTTGTTGGCACAAAGGCGATGACGGACGGCGGATCAGACGGCCAGATAGTCCATGATCCCTTCGGCAGCCTTGCGACCTTCGTAGATGGCGGTCACCACCAGGTCGGAACCGCGCACCGCATCGCCACCGGCGAATACCTTGGGGTTGCTGGTCTGGAAGGGGTAGTCAGCCTGCTCGCTGGCCTGGATGCGATCCCGGTTGTCGAGCGCTATGCCAAACTCCTGCATCCAGGGCTGGGGGTTGGGCTGGAAGCCAAACGCCATCACCACGGCATCGGCAGCCAGCACCTGCTCTGAACCCTCTATCACTACCGCATTGCGACGGCCATTGGCATCGGGCGCACCGAGTTCAGTGCTCACCATCTTGATGCCACAGGTCTGGCCATCAGCATCCAGCTCGACGCCGATGGGCTGCAGGTTGAACATGAATTCGACCCCTTCCTCCCGGGCATTTTTCACTTCCCGCTTGGAGCCCGGCATGTTCTCGGCATCGCGGCGATAGGCGCAAATGACTTTGTCGGCACCTTGACGGATGGCGGTACGCACGCAGTCCATGGCGGTATCGCCACCACCGAGTACCACTACTTGTTTGCCGGCGAAGTCGATGTAATCGGCCTGCGCCTTCTCAAAGCCCAGCAGCCGGTTGGCGTTGGAGATGAGATAGGGCAGGGCATCGTATACACCGGGAGCCGTCTCATTCTCAAAGCCACCCTTCATGTACTTGTAGGTGCCGACCCCGAGGAAGACGGCGTCGAACTCGCCGAGCAGGTCGGCGAAGGTGACATCCTTGCCCACCTCGGTCTCGAGGCGGAACTCGATGCCCATGTCCTCGAAGATCTCGCGCCGACGCTGCATCACCTCTTTTTCCAGCTTGAAGGAGGGAATGCCGAAGGTGAGCAGGCCGCCAATTTCCGGATACTTGTCAAACACCACGGCGCTGACGCCCCCCCGTGCCAGCACATCGGCACAGGCGAGCCCGGCCGGGCCTGCACCTATGATGGCGACCCGCTTGTCGGTTTTCACCACGTTGGAGAGATCCGGGCGCCAGCCCATCTCGAATGCCTTGTCGGTGATGTATTTCTCGATATTGCCTATGGTCACGGCGCCGAAGCGAACGTTCAGGGTACAGGCACCCTCACACAGCCTGTCTTGCGGGCAGACGCGGCCACACACTTCCGGCAGGCTGTTGGTCTGGTGGGAAAGCTCCACCGCCTCCAGGATGCGCCCCTCATTGGCCAATTTTAGCCAGTTGGGAATGTAGTTGTGGACCGGGCATTTCCACTCGCAATAGGGGTTGCCGCAGTCGAGGCAGCGATCCGCCTGCATGCCGACCTGGGCCTGGTTGAAGGGCTCGTAGATCTCCACAAACTGGATCTTGCGGATCTTGAGCGGCTTCTTGGGCGGGTCGACCCGCTGGACATCGATAAACTGGAATACGTTCTGGCTCATAGGGTTCCCTCCTTATTGCGCCTGGATTCTGAGTTCTGCACTGGAACGGCTGGTGTGGCCAAGCAGGGACTTGACGTCGCTGGACTTGGGTTTGATCAGCCTGAACTTGGGCACATAGGAGTCGAAGTTGGCCAGGATCTCCTCGGCGCGCGAGCTGCCGGTCTCATTAAGGTGCGCCGTTATGATGCCGCGCAGGTGCTCCTGATGGATGGCGAGTGTCGCCACGTCCAGCAGTTCGACCAGCTCGGGGTTGGTGCGTTTGGCAAAGTTGCCGCACTCATCCAGCACGTAGGCAAAACCACCTGTCATGCCCGCCGCGAAGTTGACGCCGGTGGTGCCGAGGATGGTGACGATACCGCCTGTCATGTATTCACAGCCGTTGTCGCCTATCCCCTCGACCACGGCCAGGGCCCCTGAGTTGCGCACCGCGAAGCGCTCGCCCGCCGTACCGGCCGCAAACAGCTTGCCGCCGGTGGCGCCATAGAGGCAGGTGTTGCCAATGATGGCGGCTTCGTGGGACTTGAATGCCACGCCGACGTGGGGTTTGACCACCAGTTTGCCGCCAGTCATGCCCTTGCCCACGTAGTCGTTAGCGTCACCCGTGAGTATCATCTCGAGGCCACCCGCGTTCCAGACGCCGAAGCTCTGGCCTGCTGTGCCGTTGAAGTGAACCTTCACCGGATCGGCCGCCATGCCCTGGTTGCCGTGACGCTTGACGATCTCGCCCGACAGACGGGCCCCCACGGAGCGGTCTGTGTTGCGGATGTCGTAACGGAACTCGCCGCCCGACTTGTGCTCCACCGCCTCCAGCAGATCGTCCACCATCCGCAAGTTGAGCGGTCCCTTGTCAAAGGTGGGGTTGTGCTGCTGGCTGAACAGGCTGGAGCCCGCCGGCGCCACCGGACTTGCCAGGATGCCGGAGAGATCCAGCTTGGCCTGACGGGCGGTGAGGCCTGGCAGGGCTTCCAGCAAATCGGTACGACCGATGAGATCGGTCAGCTGGGTGACCCCCAGCTGAGCCATGAGTTCGCGAGTCTCTTCTGCGATGAACTTGAAGTAGTTCATCACCATCTCCGGCAGGCCGGTGAAGTGCTCGCGGCGCAGCTTCTCATCCTGGGTGGCGACGCCGGTGGCGCAGTTGTTCAGGTGGCAGATGCGCAGGTATTTGCAGCCGAGCGCCACCATGGGGCCAGTGCCAAAACCGAAGCTCTCGGCACCGAGGATGGCGGCCTTGATGATGTCGAGGCCGGTTTTGAGACCGCCATCCACCTGCAGCCGCACCTTGTGGCGCAGGCCGTTGGCAACCAGCGCCTGCTGGGTCTCGGCCAGGCCCAGTTCCCAGGGGGAACCGGCATACTTGACCGAGGTCAGCGGGCTTGCGCCCGTGCCACCGTCATAGCCGGAGACGGTAATGAAGTCGGCATAGGCCTTGGCCACGCCGCAGGCGATGGTGCCGACACCGGGCTCGGAGACCAGCTTGACCGACACCAGACAGTCCGGGTTGATCTGCTTGATGTCAAAGATGAGCTGGGCCAGGTCCTCGATGGAGTAGATATCGTGGTGCGGCGGCGGCGAGATCAGAGTCACGCCAGGCACGGAATAGCGCAACTTGGCTATCTGGGCGGTGACTTTGTCACCGGGCAGCTGACCCCCTTCACCGGGCTTGGCGCCCTGGGCCACCTTGATCTGCACCACGTCCGCGTTCATCAGGTAGTGGGGGGTGACGCCAAAGCGCCCCGATGCCACCTGCTTGATACGGGAATTTTTCTCGGTCCCAAAACGCTTGGGATCTTCACCGCCTTCGCCGGAGTTGCTCTGACCGCCGAGGCGGTTCATGGCCACTGCCAGCGCTTCGTGCGCCTCAGGGCCCAGGGCGCCGATGGACATTGCAGCGGAGTCAAAGCGGGGGAACAGCTTGGCTGCCGGCTCCACTGCGCTGATGTCCACCGGATTGTCGACCTTCTTCAGAGCAAGCAGATCGCGCAGAGTGGAGACAGGGCGCTCGTTCACGAGCCGCGCATACTCCTTGTAATCGGCATAGTTGCCGGAGCGCACCGCGGTTTGCAGGGTCTGCACCACATCCGGATTGTAAGTGTGATACTCGCCGCCGTGGACAAACTTGAGCAGGCCACCCTGAGTGAGGGCCTTGCGTTGCAACCAGGCCAGGCGGGCCAGATTGAACTGATCCTGCTGGATATCGGTAAAATCGGCGCCCTGGATACGGCTGGAGACACCACGGAAGCACATGGCGACCACGGCACTGGAGAGGCCCACGGCTTCAAACAGCTGGGAGCAGCGATAGCTGGCGACCGTGCTGATGCCCATTTTGGACATCACCTTGTAGAGGCCCTTGTTGATGCCGTTGCGGTAGTTGAGCATGGCCTGGCGCAGGCTCATCTTGAGCACGCCTTCCTCGACCTGTTTGGCGAGGGTTTCATAAGCCAGATAGGGGTAGATGGCGGTGGCGCCAAAGCCCAGCAGTACCGAGAAGTGGTGCGGGTCGCGGCAGCTGGCGGTCTCCACCAGGATATTGGCGTCGCAACGCAGATTGTTGTCCACCAGAGTGCGCTGCACCGCGCCTACCGCCATGGCGGCTGGAATGGGCAGGGTGTCGGCACTGACGTCCCGATCCGACAGGATCAGCAGCACAGTACCGTTGCGGGCGGCAGTCTGGGCCTCTTCGCAGATGCGCATCAAGGCTGCTTCCAGTCCCTCTTTGGGCCTGAAGTTGAGGCTGATCACCTGATGGCGATAGTGCTCCCCTTCCAGCGCAAGCAACTGGTGGAAGTCGGAGTAGAGCAGGATCGGCGACTGGAACAGTACCCGGTGGGCGTGGCCGAAGGTCTCGTTGAAGACGTTCTGCTCGCGACCGATACAGGTAGCCAGTGACATGACGTGGTTTTCCCGCAGGGGATCGATCGGCGGGTTGGTCACCTGGGCGAACATCTGGCGGAAGTAGTCATACAGGGTGCGCTGGCTGGAGGAGAGCACCGCCATCGGGGTGTCATCCCCCATGGAGCCCACCGCTTCCTGACCGTTCTCGCCGAGCACGCGAATGATCTGATCCAGCTCCTCGTAGGAGTAGCCGAACAGTTTCTGATAGGTCTTGAGCTGATCGTCCGAGAACTCGCGGGCTCCCGTGCTGGCGTCATCCATCTGCTCGAACGGCACCAGGCGCTTGCAATGGGAGTCCATCCACTGTTTGTAGGTGTGACGGCTCTTGAGATCATCGTCGATCTCGAAGCTGGTCCACACCTTGCCGTTGCTGGTATCCACCACGAACAGCTCGCCCGGGCCGACCCGGCCCTTTTCCAGCACTTCATCCGGGGTGTAGTCCCAGGTGCCGACCTCAGACGCGAGCGTGATGAACTTGTCCTTGGTGATGACATAGCGTGCCGGACGCAGGCCGTTACGGTCCAGTGCGCAGGTGGCATAGCGGCCATCGGTCATGACGATGCCGGCCGGACCATCCCAGGGCTCCATGTGCATGGAGTTGAAGTCATAGAAGGCGCGCAGGTCGTCATCCATGTTCGGGTGTTTTTGCCATGCAGGCGGGATCAGCAGGCGCATGGCACGGAACAAGTCCATGCCACCGGCCAGGAAGAGATCCAGCATGTTGTCGAGGCTGGAGGAGTCGGAGCCCGTGGTGTTGACGAAGGGCGCCGCCTCTTGCAGATCCGGAATGAGCGGGGTCGCGAACTTGTAGCTGCGGGCCTTGGCCCACTGGCGGTTGCCAGCAATGGTGTTGATCTCGCCATTGTGGGCGAGATAACGGAACGGCTGCGCGAGCGGCCAGCGCGGGCTGGTGTTGGTGGAGAAACGCTGGTGGAACACGCAGATGGCCGATTGCAGGCGAATGTCGGCAAGATCCAGATAGAAGTGGGGCAAATCCACCGGCATGCACAGTCCTTTATAGACGGTGACCAGGTTGGAGAGGCTGACCACGTAGAAGTAGTCGTCGCTGATGCGCTTTTCGATACGGCGACGCACTATATAAAGGCGGCGCTCAAGATCCTTGTCGACCCAGCCTGGCGGCGCGTTGACAAAGACCTGTTCAATACTGGGCAGGGAGGCTTTGGCGATGGGACCGAGCACATTGGTATCGATGGGCACCTTGCGCCAACCGACCAGACTCAAGGTCTCTCTTTCCAGCTCCTCGTCGATGATGTCGCGAGTCTGCTGGGCCAATACGGGGTCCGGGTTGAGAAACAGCATGCCGACCGCGTATTTGCGGCCCAGATGCCATCCTTTCTCTTCGGCGACGGCTCTAAAGAAGCTATCCGGTTTTTGCAGCAACAGACCGCAACCATCGCCGGTCTTGCCGTCGGCGGAGATACCGCCGCGGTGCTGCATGCGAGCCAATGCTGACATCGCGAGACGGACAAGCTTGTGGCTGGCTTCACCTTCCATGTGGGCCAACAGGCCGAAGCCACAGTTATCCCTCTCCAGCTTTGGATCATATAGTGACATTGCATTTCTCCCTTGCTCGGCCTTGCATCGCAAACTGCATAAATTGCGATTGGCTCTTGTGGTTCCGTCCGCCTGACGTGGCGAATCTCCAAACTAATGGGATTTTTCGGCAAGGTCAATTGAACATCCCGGCTGTTTTCATTATTACAAAGTCATAACAAAATGTTGGAGTGCGGGTATATATGGGGCTTGAATTGGTGATTGCTCTGGCATTTTTTATTTTTACAGCACTTAATGTTGATATGTTGGCTTTTGTTGGTTGACTCAGTGGGGGAGGGGATTTGTAGTAATTTTACCAATTCCTCAGGCAAGTGGCGGGGAGAGATCACAATTACGCACCACGAGTCTTGCTTTTGTCGTCAGTCAGTCTATGTGTGAATTTTCATTGCCTAACAGGTGGTTAGCTAGCAGTTATTCATCAGGATTGCGCATGCTGTGTTTGGTGTAAGGGTTTCGAAAGCATCAACAACGACCCGCTTGCTGATATTTATCCAGATATTGGTGAATATTTATATGTTTTCTGACCTTCCCCTCCCTTGATCCAGCTCAGCGCCCTGTTTTTGCCAGCTCGTACAATGACGCTCCTTTAGCGGAGGTGTCATGCAGTTACACGAACTCGTCAATACATTCGGTCAGGATCTCAAGCAACGCCACGGCCAGAAGATCCACAAGCTCTCTATTCACGGCGCTTTCACCTGCCCCAACCGGGACGGCACCCTGGGCCGTGGTGGCTGCACTTTTTGCAATGTCTCCTCTTTTGCCGACGAGTCGGCCCAGCAGCTTTCCGTGGTGCAGCAACTGTTGGCGCGCCGGGATGAAGTGACCCGTGCCAAACGCTATCTCGCCTACTTTCAGGCCTACACCAGCACCTATGCCGAGGTCGAGTACCTGCAACGCATGTATGAAGAGGCGTTGTCAGTCAGCGACATGGTGGGTTTGTGTGTCGGTACCCGACCCGATTGCGTGCCGGATGCGGTGCTGGACCTGCTGGCGGCGTATCAGACCCGTGGCTATGAGGTGTGGCTGGAGCTGGGGCTGCAAAGTGCCAATGACAAGACCTTGCAGCGCATCAATCGCGGTCATGGTTACGCCGCCTATGCCGATGCGGTTGCGCGGGCCCATCAGCGCGGCATCAAGGTCTGTGCCCATCTGATCGTCGGCCTGCCGGGCGAGGTGCCGATGGATAGCCTCGATACCTTGCATCGCATCGTGGCGACCGGGGTCGAGGGGATCAAGCTGCATCCGCTCCATGTGGTGGAGGGGAGCACCCTCGGCAAGGCGTGGCAGGCAGGGCGGCTGGAGGTGTTGTCGCTGGCTCAATATGTTGAAGCGGCAGTGGCCATGATCCAGCACACCCCTCCCGAGGTGGTCTATCATCGCATCTCTGCCTCTGCCCGCCGACCGACCCTGTTGGCACCGGTCTGGTGCGAAAATCGCTGGACAGCCATGGCCGGGATTGCTAGTGAACTGGCCCGTTCCGGTGCTCAGGGACACAGTCTGGGACGGCCTTTCTCCCTTCCTGACCATATAGAGTAAGCAATCAAATTTCGTCAAAAAAACAGAGGGTTATTAGATGAAATTCAGTCTTTGCGGTATAGTTTCGGTAAAATTGTCTTGATATAGTATTCCGCTTGGAAAAGATATCATTATCAATAAGCGTGTATTGTTTCCAATTTGGGCGGGATATATCAGACATGGCGCCATCTTGTGTCGCTATCAAGCACTTTCATGCCGTACCGTCTTTGGGCGTAATGCCTCTCAGGTCTGATGATGATATCCAGTGTCATTTACCTGTGCTTAACGTTTATCAGGCTGTTGATCTCTATGCTGTGGGATCCTGATGTTTATTCCACGAGCGTGCGCGCGTCATGCAACCATGTGTGACCACAGATGCGTGATGATGACGGCCGACCTATTCAAGCAGTGACAGGATGCTATGCAAGCAGAAACGAACCGTATTGATGAGCTGTTGGAATGTCTGGTCTTTTTGACCCGTTTTTATGGCGTGCCCAACAGCAAGGATGCCCTGACGACCGGACTGCCGCTGGTATCCGGCTTGCTGACTCCGAACCTGTTCAGCCGCGCAGCAGAGCGGGGGGGGCTTTCAGCACGGGAAGTGATCCAGCCCCTTGCCGACATCTCATCCTTGTTGCTGCCTTGCGTATTGCAGATGCGAAACGGTGGTGCCTGCATACTGCTGGAGTGGAACGAAGACAGAACCCAGGGCAAGGTGATTTTTCCTCAGGCGGGTGATGCCGCCCAGTGGCTCGGCGTTGCCCAGCTGGGTGACGAATATCTGGGCCGGCTCTTCTTTGTCAAAAAGCAGTTCAAGTTTGATGATCGCTCTCCCAAGGTACTGGAGACCCGTGATGGTCACTGGTTCTGGAGCACGCTGTTTGAATCCCGCGGCATCTATCGGGATGTGCTGATTGCCTCCATTTTGATCAACCTGTTTGCGGTGGCCAGTCCGCTGTTCACCATGAACGTCTATGACAAAATCGTGCCCAACCTGGCGTTCGAGTCACTCTGGGTGCTGGCGGTAGGCGCCATGGTGGTGTTTACCTTTGATTTTGTGATGCGCCAGCTGCGCAGCTATTTCATTGATATTGCGGGCAAGAAATCCGATGTATTGCTGTCGGCCAAGATCTTCGCCAAGGTGATGGGCATGCGGATGGAGTCGAGACCGGCTTCCACCGGTGCTTTTGCCAAACACCTGCAAGAGTTTGAGTCGGTACGGGAGTTTTTCACCTCGGCCACTGTCTCGACCCTCATCGATCTGCCGTTTGCGGTCTTCTTCCTCTTCATTATCTGGTTGTTTGCCGGCGTCATGGTGGTTGTGCCCATCGTCGCCATGCTGATCCTGATTATTTACAGCTTCTATATTCAAGCGCCGCTCAAGCAATCCATCGAAGAGGGTTCGCGCCTCGCCTCCCAGAAGAATGCCAACCTCATCGAGAGTATTTCCGGACTGGAGACCGTCAAGATCTTCGGCGCAGAGAGCATGTTCCAGCATCGCTGGGAACAGGCTGTATCCCACATCTCTACCTGGGGCGTGCAGACTCGCCGCATCACCAACTCCATGTCCTCCCTGGCCAGCTATATCCAGCAGGTGGTAACCGTGGGGCTGGTGATCGTCGGTGTCTACCAGATATCGGAAGGGCTGGTCACCATGGGTGGCATGATTGCAGCCGTCATGCTTTCCAGCCGCGCCATCGCACCCATGGTGCAACTCTCCGTGCTCTCCACTCGTTACAACCAGGCCAAGTCCGCGCTGGAGATCCTGGAGAAAATAATGATGACGCCGGGTGAGCAGGAGGAAGGCAAGCAGTACATTCACCACCCCATCATCTCCGGGCGCATTGAATTTGATAATGTGTCATTCAAGTATCCGGGGATGGAGACGAGCACGCTGCACAATATCAATCTGCGTATTGAGCCGGGTGAGAAGGTGGCCATCATAGGTCGGATCGGGGCAGGCAAGACCACTCTCGAGAAGATTCTGATGGGGTTGTATCGACCCACAGATGGTTCGGTCCGTCTCGACGGGTTTGAACTGGATCAGCTGCCCGCATCTGTGATCCGGCGCAACATAGGTTGTGTCCCCCAGGATGTGACCCTGTTTTTTGGCTCTGTGCGTGACAACATCATGCTGGGCAATCCGCTGGTGGACGATGCGCGGGTGCTGCGTGCGGCCAAACGGGCCGGTGTCACCAACTTTACCAACCGTGACCCGAACGGTCTGGACAGACAAATAGGGGAAGGGGGACGTCAGCTCTCCGGCGGTCAGCGTCAGGCGATCCTGCTGGCCCGTGCTTTGCTCAACGATCCCCCCATTCTGGTGATGGACGAACCCACCTCCAACATGGATAACCAGTCAGAGATGCAGGTCAAGCATGAGCTGGCACGACTGGGACCGGAAACTACCCTGATCCTCATTACTCACAAGACCTCCATGCTTGATGTCGCATCGCGGGTCATCGTCGTGGAGCAGGGGCAGATAGTGGCAGATGGACCCAAAGATGTAGTGTTGCAACAGTTGAAGGAAGGCAAGGTGCGAGTGCAGGAGGCGTCCAATGGCTAAGTTTGGCCTGTTCAAGAAGTCGCCGTCCGATACAGTGCTGCCCGCACCCGAACATCTGGAGTTTGTCGATGATGGCGCCGCTGCCGTACTGCTGAGTACTCCGACCCGGGCCAGAGTATTGTTGTGGGCCTGTTTTCTGTTCTTTATGAGCGCCATCGTCTGGGCTGCCTGGGCCGAGCTGGATGAAGTGACGGTCGGGCAGGGCAAAGTCATCCCGTCCCGTCAGTTGCAGGTGATCCAGAACCTGGAAGGGGGGATCGTCAAGGAGATCTTCGTCAGGGAGGGGGACATAGTCGAAGAAGGGCAGCCGTTGCTGCGTATCGATGACACCCGTTTTCGCTCTGATTTCCGTGAACGTGAAGAAGAGCTGGTGACCCTCAAGGGCGGCATTGCCCGGCTAAGAGCCGAGATAAAGAGCGTGGTGGTCAAGACAGGGCCGAACCTGAGCTGGCGTGAGCAGGTGCTCATCGACAAACAGCCTATCGACTTTCCCGAGGGCTTTGAAAATGTCTTTGCCGAATATGCTGCCCGTGAAAAGTCGGTTCAGGATGAACGACTTAATAGCCTGAATAACCAGCTCTATATACTTGGCCAGCAGATCGAGCAGAAAGAGCAGGAGCTGATCGAGCTCAATGCCAAGATAAGAACCGTCGGGCGCAGTGTCGATCTGGCCCGGCAGGAATTGAACATCAGTCGTCCACTGGCCAAAGAAGGGATAGTCCCCCAGGTAGAGCTCATCAAGCTGGAACGCCAGGTCAACGAGATGCAGGGAGAGCTGGAGAGCAACCGGCTTATTATTCCCAAACTCAACTCTGTGCTGAGAGAAAGTATCTCCAAGCGCAACGACATTGCATTGAAGTTTCGTGCTGACTCACAGACCGAGCTCAACGAACTTCAGGGTAAATTGAGACAGTTGTCGGAAGGGCAGGTCGGGTTGCGAGACAGGGTCGACAGGACCAGCGTCATTGCGCCCCTCAAAGGCACCATCAAGAAACTCAAGATCAATACGCTGGGTGGGGTGGTGCAACCGGGTATGGATTTGATGGAAATCGTGCCGCTGGAAGACACCTTGCTGGTAGAGGCCAAGGTTTCCCCGAAAGACATCGCATTCTTGCGGCCAGGGCTTGATGCCGTGGTCAAGATCACTGCTTATGACTTCACCGTTTATGGAGGACTACATGGAAAGGTCGAACAGATAAGTGCTGACTCGATCCAGGATGAGGAGGGTAACTCCTTTTATCTGGTTCGTGTCCGCACCGAGAAGAGTTACTTGGGCGATGAGCTTAACGCACTTCCCATCATCCCCGGTATGTTAGCCAGTGCAGATATTATTACTGGTAAAAAAAGTGTCCTAGACTATTTGCTTAAGCCGATATTACGGGCGAAACAGTCGGCACTGAGAGAACGATAAGCCAACAATCTAAAAACAACATGACTGGAGATACCATGAAGAAGACGATTGTTGCCATGTTAGTAAGTGGCGCCGTGCTGTTCCCGGGCCTTACCCAGGCTCAAACGCTGGAACAGTCAGTGGCACAGTCACTGGCTACCCATCCGAAAATCAAGGAAGCTTTTGATCTCTATCAGGCACGACTGTATCAGCATGATGGAGCCAAAGGTGGTTACTACCCCACTATCGATCTGCGCGGTGGTGTCGGTTATGAAAAGACCGATAGCCCCTCCACCCGTGCCGCGGGCGCCAATAGCAATATTGACGACTCCATGACCCGTAAAGAGGCCGGGATCAGTCTTCGCCAGATGCTGTTCGACGGTTTCAATGTCAGCAGCAACGTGGCCCGGACCGATGCCGAAGCCAGCGCCCAGCGTCTGGCCATGATCTCCGAGGCAGAGAACACGGCGCTGCGCGTGGCTGAGGTTTACCTCAACATGTTGCGTCAGCAGGAGATCCTGGAGCTGTCCAAGCAGAACCTGGAAACCCATGAGCAGATCCGCAGCGACATCAGCAAGCGGACCGACTCTGGCCTGGGCTCGACTGCGGACCAGACCCAGATCGATGGTCGGGTTGCCAGAGCCTATGCCAACCAGGCTGCTGCCGAGAACAACTATCGCGATGCCGAGAGCGAATTCATTCGCGTTGTCAACGAGATGCCCAAGGATCTGGTACAACCGGTTCCCGATGGACAGTTCATTCCAGCCAGTCTGGATGCCGCGCTGAAAACGGCCACCGAAGTGCATCCGACCCTGCTCTCTTCCCTGCAGGATATCGAAGCGGCCAAGTATCAGCATGAAGGCTCCAAATCCGGCTTCTATCCGAACGTCACGTTCGAAGTGGATCAGAACTGGAATGAGGATATCGATGCGGTCAAGGGACGCAACGATGATCTGACTGCCATGGTTCGGATGCGTTACAACCTGTTCCGCGGTGGTTCTGATCTGGCAGAGAGCAAGGCTGCTTCATCCCTGTACTCCCAGGCGAAAGACATTCACCTGAATGCCTTCCGTCAGGTTGAAGAGGGAACGCGTCTGGCCTGGAACGCCAAAGAGTCTTTGACCAAGCAGAAGACCTTCCTCAAAGAGCACGTTGACGCCAGCTATGACACTGTACAGGCGTACAAGAAGCAGTTTGGTCTGGGTCAGCGTACCTTGCTGGACGTGTTGAACACAGAGAACGAACTGTTCGAGGCGCGCCGCAGTTACATCACGGCCGAGTATGACGCCCTGCTGGCGGATTACCGCATCCTCAACGCGACAGGCAGTTTGCTCAACGCGTTTAACGTGCAGCAGCCGGCCGAATGGCAAGCCAAACGGTAATGGAGAACGCATCAGGTTTGATGCGAGTGAAAGGGATGGTCGCAGCTGTGCTGCCACCATCCCTTGTCTCTAACGGTCTGATGCCTGGCCGGTGCAGTGACAGTCATTGGATGCCCATGGGATGAGTGTGACGGTGTGGTGGAAGGCAAGCGGTTGCAGCAGGGCGTCAGCCTCTGGGTTGGGTCTGCTTTTGCGCGCTCGCTGGCTGCGTTACTCACTGTGGTTGTTGCTGGTTTCGCTTCCGCTCCTCCTCTCCGCCAGTCAACCTTTGACACCCGAAGACCTCAAGTTGGTCCAGCGCGCCGAGGAAACCTATGGGGCCAGGGCAGGCAAGCGCGTGACAAGCTGGCGTACGCTGGTCATGCAGAATCGTGCAGCCGGGCTGAATGAACGCCAGAAACTGGAGAAGGTAAACCAGTTTTTTAATCGAATGCGCTTCATTGATGACATCAAGTTGTGGCGCAAGAAAGATTACTGGGCCACCCCGTTGGAATTTCTGGGGGCGGCCGGCGGTGATTGCGAAGACTTCAGCATTTCAAAATACTTTACCCTGCTTGAGCTTGGCATTCCCGATGAGAAAATGCGGATGGTGTATGTCAAGGCATTGGATTATAACCAGTTTCATATGGTTGTTGCCTACTATGACACTCCTTCCTCCGAACCTGTGATTTTGGATAATTTGATCGGCTCGATCCGTCCTGCCAGCCAGCGCAGGGATCTGGTGCCGATATACAGCTTTAACGGTAGTCACTTGTGGTTGATGAAGGCGCGTGGTCAAGGGGAACTGGCCGGGCAGTCGTCACGCTTGGGATTATGGACTGATTTACGCAATCGCATGACTTCCGGGCGATTGGCTCGGCCTGTGGTGAATTTGGATGATTAACCTATGACGCTCTACAGACAATTATTGGCAACCATGTTGATCCTGTTCGGCTTGTTGTTTGCAGCCACCTATTGGGTGCAGTTCAATTCGACCCGAACCTATCTGGCCCAGCAGCAGGAAACCACCGTCATCAATACCGCTACCTCGCTCGGGTTGGCGCTGACCCCGTATTTGGAAAACGGTGACAAGGTGGGAGCTGAGTCTGTCATCCAGGCCATATTCGATGGCGGCTATTATCAGTTGATTCGATTGGATCTGCTGGCGTCCAAAGATGTCATCGAGCAAGAGAACACCAGCAACATTCAGGGCGTGCCGCAATGGTTTATCGGCTTGGGGTTGTTTCCCGAAGTATCCAACGAGTCAATTCTGACATCCGGCTGGCTGCAACTGGGCAAACTGAAAGTGGTGGGCCACCCTGGACAAGCCTATTACGAGCTGTGGCGGGGGATGAGCGAACTGGCAAGCTGGTTCCTGATCGGTTTTTTAATCACTACCATTTTGCTGATGAGGGCACTGAATTATCTGCTCAAGCCACTCAAACAAATTTGCGAGCAGGCGGTTGAGATTGAACTTCACCATTTCGGTCACGCCATTCCAGAGCCCAAGACCCACGAATTGAAGCAGGTGGTGCAGGCCATCAATACCCTCTCCAGCAAGTTGGCACTGCAGTTCAAAGAGCAAGCCGATGAAGCTGAAAAACTGCGGGAGCGGGTCTATGTGGATGCGGTTTCCGGGCTGGGCAACAGGGCCTATTTTGTCGGTCAAGTCAACGCCTGGATTGCCGAGGCAGGACAAGGTGGTGTCATGCTGGTGGCGGTCGACATGCTCGATGATTTGTACCGCGAAGAGGGGTTTGCCGCGCGGGACAACATGGTCAAGTCCATCGCCCAGACCTTGAAGGATCAGCTGAAGGGGTGGGATGGTGCGGCTCTGGCGCGGATCTCTGCGACTGAATATGCGCTGCTCTGTCCAACCGATGATCTGACCCAGTTGAAAGACTTGGCGGAGGTTATCAACAGCCGAATTGCCGACCTGGTCGTTAATCCGATGGGTGAAGGAGATGCTCTTTCCGTCATCGGTATTGCGGGGCGTGATGGCAATGACGATCTCTCCGCCTTGCTGACCAAAGCCGATAATGCGCTTGGCAAGGCCCGAAACGAACGCCGTGGCGCCGTGGTCATGGAAGGGGGCACAGATCAGGGAATGATGGGGCGCCTGGCTTGGCGCGATCTGGTCCAAGATGCCATTTCACGGCACTTGTGGCGCTTCAAGGCTCAACCGGCCTGCCGATTCGACAATGGGGTGCGGTTGCATGCCGAGTTGTTTGCCTCTATTTCGCGGGATGGAACCGACTACTTTGCGGGCCAGTTCTTGCCAGCCATCGAACAATTCAAGTTGGGGAGTGAATTTGATCAGGCGGTATTGGATGCCTGCGTTCCTTTGCTTAAACAGCAATCAGACTTGGTGCTGGCCATCAATATCACGGTAGGTTCCCTCTGTTCTGACGAGTTTCTGACCTGGCTGACGGAGTACCTGACAACCCATGTAGAGTTAAAGGATCGTTTGCTGTTTGAAATACCGGAAGCCGCCATCATGAAGCACAAGGAGCATGTGACCGCGCTGGTGGATACCTTGCAAGAACATGGATTCCAGTGGGGGGTTGACCATTATGGTCGTCACTTCCAGTCTCTGGGTTATCTGGAAGAGCTGGCTCCGGCGTATGTCAAGGTCGACCATGGTTATACCAGTCAGGTCATGGAGCCGGGGGCAGACACCTCTTTCCTGGCCGCGGTTTGTCGCGCCGCCCACAATGCAGGTGTGACTACCATCGCAACCCGTGTTGAGGATCAGCATCAGGTCGAGCTGCTTTCCAAGCTGCATATCGACGGTTATCAGGGCTTTGTACACCCTGCATTTCCCTTGCCTTGAGCAATCAATATAAACACTGAGGCCCCATAGGGGCCTTTTTTTATGCGAAATATAAATAAGCATGGAGGTTTTTTAATGGTAAATCTGCTAAGGCTTTACTCGAATCCCAATTAAGTGATTGATTCAATAATATAAAAAAGACCCTTCGATTTAATGAGTGGCATTGCTCTTGGTTTGAACCAACCTTATACATTTTTGCAACGGAAGCCAGGGGGACGGGTATCTATGGTGTAGACATCAGGATCTGTCATGTTGGAGCAATGGATATGCGTACTCAAGTGATCGACAAAACCGTGGTGGTGTCTTCTATTGAAGGCAATGTTCAAATTTTGCTGGCTGATGGTAGCAGCCGCCCGCTGCAGAAAGGTGAAATTCTGCAGCCTGGTGCCAGGCTCAACATCGCAGATGACGCCAAGCTGTTATTGGCTCCCTATGACGATTCTCCTACGGCCACCACGCCAGACTCCTCCGCCCCGGATGTGCCTGTACCGGGATTGCAACAAGTGCCAGATGATGGCACAGCTACCTCCCCCGAAATCGCGGCATTGCAACAGTCGATCTTGCAAGGTATCGACCCGACACAAAACTTTGAGGCATCTGCTGCTGGTGGGGCGCCCGCTGCTGGTGGGGGCGGTGGCATTGGTGGAGTCGCCGGTGCCAGTGGTAATGGCGGTTTTGTCACCATTGATAGAACGGGTGATGCAACCATTGCCGCAGCCGGATTTGACACCACTTATCAAACTGAGCCTGTGGTGGATACAGAGCAACTCGCAGAGCCACTGCTGACCAATGAATTGAGTGATGAGGGAGAGCAGCTGACGGTTTCTGAGGGTGGAGTGCTCAATGGCAATGTGCTCACCAACACCGTCAATACGGATGGCCCTGAAGCTGCATCGGTGCCGATCTTCAGTTGGGGGGACAATATCAATGTGACTGCCGGTACGAGCGTCACGATTGATGGTGTCGGCAGCCTCATCGTCAACTCCGATGGCAGTTTCACCTTCACGCCTGCACCCAACTATGATGGTGTGGTTCCGCCAGTTACCTATGTGGTAACCGACGGAGTAGATACCGTGACCTCTACGTTGACCTTGACCATAGACCCGATAAATGACCTGAGTGATGGTGATGAGGCGTTCTCCATCGCAGAAGACACATCTGTCTTGGGTAACGTATTGAGTAATTCAGTGAATCCCGATGGGCCGCAGGGGGCCAGCGTAGTGAGTTATAGCTGGGGGGATGTGCTTGATATTGCGGCAGGAACAATCACGACTCAAGAAGGGATTGGTACGCTGATTATTAACAGTGATGGCAGTTTCTCGTTTACTCCATCTCCTGATTTTTCCGGCGCTGTTCCACCGGTTAGCTATCTGGTAACCGATGGAGAAGACACAGTTACCTCAGTGCTGACCATCAATGTTACCCCTTTGGGAGATATCGATTTCAATGCGCAGGCACTGAACGTGGTGAGTACCGAGACCGACGCCGGGCTGCAGGTGGAGTTGACCAACACAGTGACCATCAGTGACAGCGATGGCTCCGAGAGCTGGACCAGTCTGGTGTACACCTTTGACAACCTGCCGGCGGGGACCACGGCGGTGGGGGGCACCCTGGTGGGTAACGTGCTGACGGTGACGGTCACCGGCGGGGCCTTGCCGGGTGCGTTTGGGCTGGTGTTCCCGGCGGACTATTCAACTACCGGGGTAGCGGGCAGCGCGACCAACAGCGGTGCGCCGATAGGCTACACAGTGGTGGCAACCACCAACGAGGGCAGCGCCAACAGCAGCGGGACTGTGACCATCAATGTGGAAGGGGACATCAGTGTCAGTGCGACCAGCCTGGTGCTGGGTGAAACGGATGCCCCGGTGGCGGTGTCGCTGGCGGCGCAGTTGAGTGTCAATGCGACGGATACGGATGGCTCGGAAGAGGTGACCGGCGTGACGGTGACCCTGAGCAATGTGCCGGAAGGTGCGGTGATGGGGGCTGGCTGGGTGGCTGGCGCGGTGGGCAGTTACAGCTGGAGCGGTACGAGCGTGGCGGGTGTGCCGGGCTTTACCTTGCCGGCGGACTGGAGCGGGGTAGTGAATGGCAATGTAGCGGGGACCACGGACGAGGGGGGTGCTGCCAATCAGGACTTCACCGTGACGGTCACGGCTGGCCATGACATCGACTTCAATGCGCAGGCACTGAACGTGGTGAGTACCGAGACCGACGCCGGGCTGCAGGTGGAGTTGACCAACACAGTGAC
>NZ_JAPDBE010000020.1:64254-83013 GCF_027705025.1 Aeromonas sp. D3
GCAGTTACAGCTGGAGCGGTACGAGCGTGGCGGGTGTGCCGGGCTTTACCTTGCCGGCGGACTGGAGCGGGGTAGTGGATGGCAACGTGGCGGGGACCACGGACGAGGGGGGTGCTGCCAATCAGGACTTCACCGTGACGGTCACTGCGACCAATGATGCCCCCATGCTGACCGTCTCTGATCTGCGTATCTCTGAAGAGGGGTTGCTTGGGGCCAATCCGGATAATTCACCCAATCCGGGCGATACCACTGACAGCACATCAGCCAATGCCACGGCAGGTGTGACGGACATCGACAGCAGTGCCTTTACCTTCACTCTCTCAGCACCATCCAGCTTGAGCTCCGGTGGGCAGCCTGTTGTGTGGAGCGGTATCGGCTCTGCGATCCTGGTTGGCTCTGTGGGTGGGAACCCGGTCATACAGGTATCTGTGGATCCGACGGGCAAATACACGGTCGACCTGCTGGGCCCCATCGATCATGAGTTTGGAGACAATCAGGAAGGGCTGGAGACATTTACGTTCAACCTGTCGGTCAGCGACGGTGATTTGAGTGATACCAAGCAGGTCAGTGTTGTCATTGAAGATGATATGCCGGTGATCACAGGTATCGAAAGTCTTGAGGTTATGAATGTGGCTACCATCACCACGGGGGGATTGTTTGGCGTCTCCTTTGGGGCTGACGGCCCTCTGGCCAGTGGTGGACTGACATTGACCGGATGGCCGGATCTGGCCGGGATCACCGAGACCTTGTCTATGGACGGGAAGACCCTGGTAGCCACTATTGATGGCAGTGGGCAACCACCCGAAGTCTTCTATACCCTGACACTCAATGAAGACAATACTTACAGCTTCAATCTTGTCACTCCGCAGCCAACCCAGACCTTCTCGATCGGTTCACAGTTCGGTGCCGGTGGGCCGGTTGAGACGATTGGGGTAACTGCTGGCGGGATTGGTGTCCTGTTCGATGGACTGCTGTTCAATGGCAGTGTCAATAACCCTCAAAATCTGCCTGGCAGCGATGCAGATAACCTTAATCCGAACAACAACGGGTTCGGGATCAAAAATGGCAACCTGGACAATAACGAAGGGTTCAAGGTATCCACCACGACGGGTGTTGATGGCCTCTCTTTCAATGTGTATGGGGTTGGCAATACCAATACCAGCACCATACAGTGGGTGGCCTATGCGGCCGATGGTGTCACCGTCATCGACTCAGGAGAGCTTGTCCTGTCAGGTCTGAATGGCTCAATGCAGCTGGCCAGCATAGAGCCCGACGGCGAGTTCAGTCAGCTCTACGTGCGCTTTGTGCTGGATGGTAATGACTCGGTACGAATTGAGAACTTCGGGGTGATAGACAAGATAACGCCCCCCGATATTGAGCTCGACTTCAGCGCTACCTTGACGGACGGCGATGGCGATCAGGCCAGCGCCAACTTCACTGTATCGGTCAAGAGCAATGAGCCCCCTGTGGCGTCCAATATCCTGGTGGTGGGCAGCAACTCCTCGGATACCCCCGACAGCACGGGGACACCAGGCACAGGCGACGATCACAAGGTACCCAACTCGGATGGCAATGTGGATGGTGTTGTGGCAGGCGGTGCTGGTCACGATATTCTGGTCGGGGATGTGGGTGGCACAACCACCAATTTCATCCCGGGCCAGAGCTACAATATCGCTCTGGTTGTCGATGTGTCCGGCAGTATGGAAGGCGGACGCCTGAGCATGCTCAAGGCGTCCCTGACCCATCTGGCCAATCAGCTCAAGGATCATGATGGCGAGATCAATATCACCCTGATCAGTTTTGCCACCAATGCCAGTGAACGCGTGACCATTGTAGGTCTGGATGCCAGCAATGTGATCAACCTGACCAATGCCATTGATACCCTGGTTGCCAACGGAGGGACCAACTATGAGGCAGCCTTCAACCAGGCGGTGCAGTGGTTCAATAACGGCAGTCAGGCAGATCCCGATTATGAAAACCTGACCTTCTTCGTCACGGATGGCAATCCAACCTACTACATCAATGACAGCAATCAGGTTGCCGGCCCGGGCGATAGTACTACCTACACGGTGGTCAAGGAGTCTGTCGATGCGTTTGAGTCGCTGAGCAGCATCAGTCAGGTCAATGCCATCGGGGTAACCAACAGCGTCAATCAGGAGCTGCTCAAGTTCTTTGACAACACGACGGAAACCGGCTCGCAGTTCTACTCCGCTGGCAGCTTCCTCGATCTGGCTACCTTTGGCAGTGGAGGCAGTGGCATCAATGCAGCCTCGGGGTGGGTACGTAGCGGTGATCCACAGGGAACCCACACTGTCACTGGAGGCTACTTGCGCATCATGGATGACCGTACGAGTTCTGATACTGACAGAACCGTATTGGCGCTGGCCGTTGCCAACGCTATCCAGATTTCTGCGGCACAAGCTGGCGCAAGCCTGCAGTTCCAGTATGCCTTGAGTTCTGTCAATTCCAGTGACAGCTTCACCTGGAAGCTGGTAAGGCTCGATGGCGGTGCTTGGGATCTGGCCAGCCCACTACAAAGTGGCACGATCACCGGTATTGGTACATCTGGGACAACATCTTACAGCACCATCACTACCAACGGGCTTGCAGCCGGGCAATACGGCTTTGTGTTCGAGTTGCTTGATAACTCCAACAGTCGCACTGCCGAAGTGCGAATAGACAATATCCGGGTCGAGCAGGGTTTCAGCGCCCCGATAGGGGAAGCCCAGATTGTGACCAGTGCCGAGCAGTTGACGGCGGCACTGACCGAGGGCGATCAGATAACTGTGCTGCTTGGGGCTGGCAATGATGTGGTCGATGGGGGCGCAGGCAATGACATTTTGTTTGGTGATGCGCTCAATACCGATGCGTTGGCAACCCAGTTGGGCCTGACCTTGCCTGCAGGGTCCGGTTGGCTGGTATTCGAGACCCTGGAAACAAGTCATGGTTGGACTCGTGAACAGACGGTGGACTATATCCGTACCCACCTCACAGAGCTGAGTGTTGAAGGTGGTCGTAGCGGTGGTAATGACACTCTTCTGGGTGGGACTGGCAATGACATTATCTTTGGCCAGGAAGGCAATGACACCCTTGATGGTGGTGAAGGGGATGATTACCTGCATGGAGGCTCAGGCAACGACACTTTGATCGGTGGCCTGGGTGATGACATTCTGATCGGCGGCCTCGGTAGCGACACCATGACAGGGGGCGCTGGCAGCGATACCTTCAAGTGGCTTGCTGGCGATGCTGATGGCAGTACGGACAACATCACGGACTTTACCCTGGGGAATACGGCCAGTGGGGGGGATGTGCTGGATCTGTCTGATTTGCTGGTTGGGGTGCCGACTGGTGGCAGCAACGATGATTTGGCGGCGGCGTTGGACAGTTACTTGCAGTTTGATACCGCCACCAAGACGTTGACGATAGACCCTGATGGTGTGGTCGGTGGTTCCGAGCTGACGATTCAGTTCCAGAACTCCCTTGATCTTGCCTCCCTGGGTTCTAACCAGGATATCATCAAGCAACTGCTGGATGATGGTAACCTCAAGGTTGATCCGTAATCAGGTAACGGGGCCGGGCTATGCCTGGCCCCTGTTTTTTGACTGAGGGGGCGGCTAAGATAGCGGCAGTAGAGGAGATGGTCACCATGCAGTCATTTAATTGGGTCGATATTGATGGTATTCGCTATAGCTGGGACGGGCAGGGCAGCATTACCTGCACCGGCCAGTTTGGCTATCAGGCAACCATGGCGGGTGACCGGATTGACGGGCTGGATCTTGAAAGCGAAGATGGCGACGTGGCGGGTTCCCTCAATGTGGACTTCGCGGCGGCCACCATCGCATTTAATCCGGCAATGGATGCTGAGCCACCTCACAGGGTGGTGCTGGTCGGGCATGATGAGGGGCAGCAGGAGTATTCGCTGCAGAGTTTGAGCCATGCCTGCTTGCAGGATCTGCTCATTCACTCCGACAGTATCGACTGTGCTCCACTGACCACATCCATGCTGGCAGACCCCATTAGCCAGGTACAGGGACATGTTCTGTCGTGGGATTCGTTCCATTTTGATGATGAAGACCTGATCACTTCCCGCAGTGCCGTACCTGTTGCCTCGAGTCATCCTGAGCCGATGGGCAATGAGATCAGCATCAGTATCGATATGACCAATCAGGTACTGGATCAGATACCGCCACTGCACGATATATGAATCCCATTCAGCCACGGGCATAATGACCTCACTCTAATTGATTGAGGTTTTTTTATATGTGGCGTTCCCTTCTTACCCTTTCCGCTCTGGTTGTCAGTGCTCCGTTATTCGCGCTCGAAGTACCGCAAGCCCCACATCTGGTGGTAAGTGGTTATGCCGAGCAAAAGGCCGAACCCGATATGCTGACCCTCAATGTTGCGGTCACTGCATTGGAAAAGCAGGGCATCAAGGCCAAGCAGCAGGTCGATAGCAAGGTTGCGGCCTTCTTTGGTCAGCTGGAAGGGCTGGGCATCAAGCGCAGCGATGTGGAAGCGGGCAACCTGGTGATCTCTCCCGAGTATCAGTATCCGCAGAACAAGAAACCGGAACTGGTGGGATACCGTGCCCAGCGTCAACTCGCGGTCAAACTCTATCAGCTCGACAAACTGAGCGGGCTGATGGATACCGCTCTCAAGGCGGGTCTGGAGTCAGTCTCCCAGATTGAGTACGGTCTCAAGTCGCCGCAGATCATCAAGGAGCAGGCTCGTATTGGTGCGGTCGAGGATGCCAAGAACAAGGCGGAGTCCCTGGCCAAGGCGTTCGGCATGAAGCTTGGCAAGGTTTACAGCGTGGAGTACCGCAACAATACCCCCATGCCCATCTATAGCCGTGCACTCAAGGCCGCCGCCATGGCCCCTGCCGCCGACATGATGGAAAACAGTTATCAACAGCAGCAGATCAGCATCACGGACAACGTGGAAGCCGTCTTCCTGCTGGAGTAAGGGGATGGCCTCCGGCCCTGTCCCTCACCTGTCCCAAGCCCGAGGCTCACCCCTCGGGCTTGTTGTTTTTACGGCAGTTTTTTGCGCGCATCAGCAAGCAAGTGATATCGCCTGGCGGGCAGCAGGCTCCCATTCTTGCAGGCTTGATGGCTTGCATCCCTGTGCTCAGCATCTGGCAGCAGATAGAAGAGGGATAGAAAAATGCCGGTCAGTGACCGGCATTTGAGTAACGAGCGTCGGAAAAATCAGCCAAGGTCGGCGGCAAGACGTCCCTGACGTTTCAGCTTGAGTTGATAACCGATGGCCAGCACGACGATCCAGACCGGGATGAGCAGCACCGAGATCTGGATGCCCGGGGTCAGGTACATGATGACCAGAATACCGGCCATGAAGGCGAGGCAGAGGTAGTTACCCAGTGGATACCAGAACGCCTTGAACTTGGGCTCAACCCCTTCGGCCTGCTTGCTCTTGCGAAACTTCAGGTGCGCAAGGCTTATCATGGCCCAGTTGATGACCAGTGCCGAAACCACCAGTGCCATCAGCAGCTCGAACGCCTTGCCCGGCATCAGGTAGTTGATCAGCACACACAAGAGGGTTGCCGCTGCAGAGACGGAGATAGCCACTACGGGCACACCGCTCTTGCTGGTTTTGAGCAGGCTGCGCGGGCCGTTGCCTTGCTTGGCCAGACCGAACAGCATGCGGCTGTTGCAGTAGACACAGCTGTTGTAGACCGACAATGCAGCGGTCAGCACCACCATGTTGAGCACGGTTGCCACCAGGTTGCTATCCAGCGCGTGGAAGATCATCACGAAGGGACTGCCGCCTTCCACGACCTTGCCCCAGGGATAGAGGGACATCAGCACGGCCAGGGCGCCAATGTAGAAAATCAGGATACGGTAGATCACCTGATTGGTGGCCTTGGGAATGCTCTTCTCGGGGTCATCCGCCTCTGCGGCCGTGATCCCTACCAGCTCAAGGCCACCGAACGAGAACATGATCACCGCCATCGCCATCACCAGACCGCTGATGCCGTTGGGGAAGAAACCGCCCTGGTCCCACAGATTGGTGATGCTGGCATCCGGTCCGCCGTTGCCGCTGGCGAGCAGGTAGCCGCCAAAGCCAATCATGCCGACGATAGCGACCACCTTGATGATGGCAAACCAGAACTCCATCTCGCCGAACGCCTTGACGTTGGAGAGGTTGATGGCGTTGATCAGCACGAAGAAGACGGCAGCCGACATCCAGGTCGGGATCTCGGGCCACCAGTACTGGACATAGATGCCGACCGCCGTCAGCTCGGCCATGCTTACCAGCACGTAGAGTACCCAGTAGTTCCAGCCGGAGGCGAAACCGGCGAAGTCACCCCAGTATTTGTAGGCAAAGTGGCTGAAGGAGCCCGCTACCGGCTCTTCCACCACCATCTCGCCCAGCTGGCGCATGATAAGAAAGGCGATAAAGCCGCCGATGGCATAGCCGAGCAGCACTGAGGGGCCCGCCATCTTGATGGTCTGGGCAATCCCGAGAAACAGGCCGGTACCTATGGCGCCGCCCAATGCGATGAGCTGGATATGGCGGTTTTTCAGGCCGCGCTTCAGCTCCTCGCCGTCTTGTTGAAGATCCATTCTTCCTTCCTTACGTCTCTGATGTCACTCGTCTGTCATCTCGCCCGTCGAGTCACTCCATGTGACCTTGCACGGCAAAGCGTGCTTGAAACGTGACGAAATCCGTATTTATTTCGTTACGGCAGGTCGCTTGTTGTTTTTTGTAGCGGCTACCAACGGAAGCAGAATAGTGATAATCAGCCGTCAACGCACCTGTTTTCCTTATCATTCGTTGGTTTTTTCGGCATCAAGCAGGTTTTTCAGGACTCCAAATACAAAAAGAGGAGTGACTGGCTGTATTGTGAACAATCGAATGCTGTTCAGTTGACTCTTTCAGTGATTCCTGTTTTATAAAGCCTCCTCCGTGAAAAGGACAGGCTTCATGCAACGTATTATTGGCAGCCTGCTGGCCGTCGCGCTCTGGTTGACGGTCTGGCTCTCGCCCCTGTTGCTTGCCATGGCGGCGGGATGCATGCTTGTCTGGGCTGTGCAGGGTGATGACTATCTTGTGATGCACTTTCGAACCGTGCTGCTGACAGCTGGCGCTCTGGTTGACTGAACGGGTACGCAGGCGCTATGGCGTGCTCAACTTTTACGCCATGCTGATGAACAACAAGGAGTTGAACAGCACTGGCTCCCGTCCCCGCTAGCCAAAAAACGGAGCCAGATGCTACAGCATTGGGCTCCGTTTTCATTTCTGCTTATCTGTCCCGTCAACTTGCCACCCGGGATGAAGTCGGCAGTGCGTTGATCTCCAGGATATTTTCCCCTTTCAGTAGAGCTGACGGCGCATGCCGGTAGCCTCCAGAATTTTCGCGCTTATCTCCTCCACCGAGTGAGAACTGGTGTCGAGGAAGCGGATCGCCTCCTGGCGAAATAGCCGCTCCACGCTTGCCAACTCCTGCTCGCACTGCTCCAGCGAAGAGTAGCGGCTGTTGGCGCGGCGCTGATTGCGGATCTCGTGCAGCCGCTGGGGCGTTATGGTGAGGCCGAACAGCTTGTGGCGATTGGCCTTGAGGGCGGTGGGCAGCACCAGGGTGCCCATGTCCTGTTCGATAAAGGGATAGTTGGCGGCGCGAATGCCAAATTGCAGCGCCAGATAGAGGCTGGTCGGCGTCTTGCCGCAGCGGGAGACCCCGATGAGGATGATGTCCGCCTCCTCATACTCCTTGGTGGTGATGCCGTCGTCGTTGGCCAGTGCGAAGTTGACCGCCTCGATGCGATCGTCATAGAGCTTGCGGTTCTCCATGCCGTGGGTGCGATGGAGTCTCGGCTCGGCCTTGACCCCCAGCTCCTGCTCCAGCGGGCTGACGAAGGTGTTGAGAAAGTCGTGGCCGCTCGCCTGGGCCTTGAGCACCTCTTCCCGTACCAGGGGGTCGACTATGGTGTGAAACAGTATGGGCCGCAGCCCGGTCTGGCGGAACTGCTCGTCGATACGCGCCCGCACCTGCCTGGCTTTCTCCAGGGTCTCTACGAAGGGGATGGTGACTTGTTCGAACACCAGTGGAAACTGGCTCAACACGGCGTGGCCGAATACTTCGGCCGTGATGGCAGTGCCGTCGGATACATAGAATACGGTGTGCACGATGCGCTCCTGTGATGCGGGCTGGTGAGGTTGCGAGCAGTCAGTATCTCTCGAAACCATATCTATTTTGTCAACCGATCTGCTGTGCCCAAGTTGTGAAGTGGCTTGCAAACCTGAGTCGTTACCTTTTTGTGTTGGCATTGTAGAATGTCTGTGTCATTCGACCATCCCCAAATCTTGCTCGGGGATTTTTTTGACAACAAATAGAAAACGTTTTCATGGTCGTTGGCAACAGTAGAAACGGACAATAACGCATATAACTCACGCACCTAATTTGGCGCAGAAGGTGCCATGGCACCCGAGCCCACCAACCTGGAGACATGCAAGTGCAACAGTACGTACTCTGGTACGAACAACTCGGAATGCAAGATGTAGAACGAGTTGGCGGCAAGAACGCATCCCTTGGCGAGATGATCAGCAACCTCTCTGGTGCCGGTGTATCCGTGCCGGGTGGCTTTGCGACCACGGCCTTTGCGTTTAACGAGTTTCTGGAGTCAAGCGGCCTCAACGGCAAGATCCATGATCTGCTCGATAACCTGGATGTGGACGACATAGGCGCCCTCAACCGGGCGGGTCAGCAGATCCGCGACTGGGTGATCGAAGCCCCGTTCCAGCCAGCACTGGAGCAGGCGATCTGCGCCGCCTACGACAAGCTGAGTGCGGGTCTGGATGCCTCTTTCGCGGTGCGCTCCTCCGCCACCGCCGAGGATATGCCGGACGCTTCCTTTGCCGGTCAGCAGGAGACCTTCCTCAACGTACGCGGCATCGATGCCGTCATGATTGCCGTCAAGCATGTGTTTGCTTCACTGTTCAATGACCGCGCCATCTCCTATCGGGTGCACCAGGGTTATGACCACAAGGGCGTGGCACTCTCGGCCGGGGTGCAGCGCATGGTGCGCTCGGATCTGGCCGCCTCCGGCGTCATGTTCACCCTGGATACCGAATCCGGTTTCAACGACGTTGTCTTTATCACAGGCGCTCAAGGCCTGGGCGAGATGGTGGTGCAGGGCGCAGTCAACCCGGATGAGTTTTATGTGCACAAGCCAACCCTCAGGGGCGGGCGCCCTGCCGTGGTGCGCAAGACCCTCGGCTCCAAACTTATCAAGATGACCTACTCGGACGATGCCGGTCATGGCCGTCAGGTGAAGATCGTCGACACGACCGAGACCGAACGCAACCGCTTCTGTATCACGGATGCCGAGGTGATGGAGCTGGCCAAGCAGGCCCTCATCATAGAGCAGCACTATGGTCGCCCCATGGATATCGAGTGGGCCAAGGATGGACAGGATGGCCAGCTCTACATAGTGCAGGCGCGTCCCGAGACGGTGCGCAGCCGTCAGGAGGCCAATACCCTGGAGCGTTTCGCCCTTAAACAGGCGGGCAAGGTGCTGATCGAAGGGCGAGCCATCGGCCACAAGATTGGTGCGGGTCCGGCGCGGGTCATCTCCTCCATCAGCCAGATGGACGAGGTGCAGCCCGGCGATGTGCTGGTCACCGACATGACGGATCCGGACTGGGAGCCCATCATGAAGCGGGCCTCCGCCATCGTCACCAACCGTGGCGGGCGTACCTGTCACGCCGCCATCATAGCCCGGGAGCTGGGTATTCCGGCCGTGGTGGGTTGTGGCAATGCCACCGATCATATTGCCCCGGGTCAGCTCATCACCGTCTCCTGCGCGGAAGGGGATACCGGCTTCATCTATGACGGCGAGCTCGATTTCGATGTGGCTGTGACCGAAGTGGGCAACATGCCACCCTTGCCCATCAAGATCATGATGAACGTCGGCAATCCGGACCGGGCGTTTGATTTCGCCCAGCTGCCCAATGCCGGTGTGGGTCTGGCGCGGCTCGAGTTCATCATCAATCGCATGATTGGTGTGCATCCCAAGGCCTTGCTGGAATTCGACCAGCAGAGCCCGGAACTTCAGGCCACCATCGCTAAGATGATCGCAGGCTACGACAATCCGAGGGAATACTATGTCGCCAAGCTGACCGAGGGGATCGCCACTCTGGGTGCCGCCTTCTGGCCGGAGCGGGTCATAGTGCGGATGTCGGACTTCAAGTCCAACGAGTACGCCAATCTGGTCGGCGGGCGTGACTATGAGCCCCACGAAGAGAACCCCATGATAGGGTTCCGTGGCGCGGCACGTTACATAGCCGACAGTTTCCGTCCCTGCTTTGCGCTGGAGTGTGAAGCCATCAAGCGGGTGCGCGACGTCATGGGGTTGACCAACGTCGAGGTGATGATCCCCTTCGTGCGCACAGTGGGTGAGGCCGCCCAGGTGATCGACATCCTGGCCGAGAACGGGCTGCGCCGTGGCGAGCGAGGATTGAAGGTGATCATGATGTGCGAGATCCCCTCCAACGCCCTGCTGGCGGATCAGTTCCTGCAGCACGTGGATGGCTTCTCCATCGGCTCCAACGACATGACCCAGCTTACACTCGGACTGGACAGGGATTCGGGCCTCATCGCCCACCTGTTCGACGAACGCAACGAGGCGGTCAAGGCGTTGTTGTCGATGGCCATCCAGGCTGCGCGCAAGGCGGGCAAGTATGTCGGCATCTGCGGTCAGGGCCCCTCGGATCATCCTGACTTTGCCGCCTGGCTGGTCGAGCAGGGCATAGACTCTGTGTCCCTCAACCCGGATACAGTGGTCGATACCTGGCTCTATCTGGCGGAGCAACACAAGGCTCGCTGAGTCTGTGTTGATTAACAACTGCGATAATAAAAACGGCGCCCTGACAGGGCGCCGTTTTTATCTTTTAATGACTGCTCGGTGTTATTTTTACGCCATATTTTTACTTCTCTGCCAAAATAAGCGCGCCAGATCCTGATCTTACACTCCGTTACATAGGTTCACTGCCTCACCACGCCATAATAACCCTGCCATGTCATGGACAGACTGGCGGATCACCATATTCACGTCATGTCGGGTCAGGTTAAAAATATAGGTTCCACTTGTACTCGACGCATCAATAAATATGTTTCTTGTTATTAATGTGGCCAGGGCAGGCAAATGTCACAGAGCGTATCAAATCAAGTGATCAGAAGAATGCTGGCAGCCTGTCAGCAGCAAGGGGGAGATACGGATGCCATTCTGATGGCTGCCGGTCTGACGCCATTCGATATCCACCGTGAGCATGGCCGGATCCAGGCCCACAGCCATTACCGCATGCTGAGCCTGATGCAGCGGCATCTGAATGGCTTTCACGAGGGCATACTGTCTTACGATATCGCCGAGCTCTACCAGCACTACCCGGCACTCATCAGTCTATGCCTGAACCAGCCGTCCCCTCGCGCCGCCATCAAAGCCCTGCTGGCCTATCGCACCGTCATCGGCAACTGCGACAATTTTCAGGTGAGGGAGGGGGCGTCTCACACCCAATATGAATATATCAATCAAGGGCCTGCCGCCCTGGGCGCCAGCCAGGCCATCCCCAATTTTGTCATCCTCTACCGGATCCTGCTGGTTTATGTGCCAAACCTGACGGTGTCGGTGGGGCTCATTGGCAAGTCGCTGGGCTCTCACCGCCAGCTGGATCACTTCTTTGGAACCCACTGTCGCTGGGATCAGCCTAGCAACACCCTGACCATAAGCAATGCCCTGCTGGATAGCCGAGCCGATGGCTATAACGGGCCCCTTTGCCGTTTGCAGACAAGCCAGCTTGAGCATATCTGCCTCGACATTGATGAGCGGGTGCCCTTTGCCAATCTGGTGGCTGACATGATCCGCCATAACATTCGCAGCGGTGTCATGGAGTGCGATGACAATTTACTCAAGGATGTCTGTTCGGCCATGAATATCAGCCGCTGGACCCTGAACCGGAAATTGCAGGGGGAGGGCAGTAGCTTCTCGGCCATCTTGAAACAGGTCAAGATGATGGAGGCGTGCCGTTTATTGGGGGATGGGGACCAGCCACTGCAAAATATCAGCGACCTGATGGGTTTTTCCTCCCAGAGTGCCTTCAATCGTTTCTTCAAGGCCAATACCAATATGACGCCGTTGGCCTACCGAAATACTCGCCAATAATAACGGCGCTGGTCTCGTCAAGCGTTCCCGGTACAGAAAATGGGAGCGCACGTTAACACGCCGCTCCCATTATTTTATGCTGTCACTGTCGCCGGCTTATTTGGTGACAGTGGTCACTGTGGCAGGGTCCACGCCTTCCGGAAGGGCCAGGGTGCCCGGGGTCGTGCTGCTCACCACTATCTCCTTGCTCACCGTGAAGGTGACCGGCGTGGTGGCGGAGACATCCGAAGAGGGGCTGATGTAGGCGCTGTAACTGCCCGGCTCCACTATCCACTGGTTGCTGGCCTCATCGAAGCTGGCGAGTATGCTGGCCGGAATGGTGAAGCTCAGCTGCTCGGCGGCGCCCGGTGCCAGCTGCTTGGTCTTGGCAAAGGCCTTGAGCTCTATGGTCGGTTTTTGCAGTTTGACCTCGGGGGCGGTGACATAGACCTGGGCCGCCTCCTTGCCTGCCACGGCGCCCGTGTTGGTGATGGTTGCCGTCAGCACCAGGCTGCCGGCCGCGCCATCGGCCAGGGTATTGTTGGCGATGGCGGGGCTGGTGTAGCCGAAGCTGGTGTAGGAGAGGCCAAAGCCGAACGGGTAGGAAACCGCCTTGTCGAAGGTGCTGTAGTAGCGATAGCCCACATAGATCCCCTCGTTGTAGTAGAGATCGTCCGGCTCGCCGTCACCGTCGGTATCTTCACCCGGGAAGGTGCCGGCGGAGGGCACGCTGGCGTAGCTTAACGGGAAGCTCTGGGCCAGCTTGCCACTGGGGTTGACCGCCCCCGACAGCACGTCGGCCACCGCATGGCCGGTTTCCTGACCCGCCATGTAGGCCAGCAGTATGGCGTCCACCTTGTGGCCCCACTGGGCTGTGTCGATGACGCCGTTGACGTTGAGCACCACCACCACCTTTTTGCCCTGGGCGTGGAAGGCGCCGCTCACCGCATCGATAAGGGCGGTCTCGTCATCGCCGAGCAGGTAGTCGCCCTTGCTGTCGGTGCGATCCGCCCCTTCACCGGCCTGACGGCCTATGCTGATGACCGCCACATCCTGCTCACCGGCAGCCGTGGTGATCAAACTGGCGAGTTCGGGGCTGACGGTGGCCTCATCGCAGGTGTAGTAGCCTTTGGCGCCGAATTGCCCCTCGTGATAGACCTTGTTGGCCTCATAAAAATCGCCGTAGTAAGTTTGCAGCGTGTCGTTGACCGGGAAACGGCTGGCCAGCCCCCGGGCTATGGTGGTAGTGCTGGCGGCGTTCACATCCCCGCTGCCGGTGCCACCCTTGTAGGTGTTGATCTGGTTGATGCCAAAGCTGGCCACCTTGCTGGTCGCGGCGATGGGCAGGGCGGTGGCTTCGTTGCGCAGCAGCACCATGCTTTCGGCTCCGGCCTGGCGAGCCAGTTTGGCGTGGGCGGCCAGATCCGGGCTGTTGCTGACGGCCAGCTGGTTGTAAGAGGGGCTCTTCATCACCTGGGTCAGGATATGGATGGCGGCCTCGGTCACCTTGGCCTCGTTGAGATCGCCCTGCTCGATGGATTGCTGCAACTGCTCCTTGACGTTGCCAGGTTCAATCAAATCCTGCCCCGCCAGCACCTGCTTGTAGGCGTTGTTGGCCACATCGCCTGCGAACCAGTCTGACATCACCAGGCCGTCGAATTGCCACTCACCGCGCAGCACATCGGTTATGGCATCCTTGCGCTCGTTGACATAAGTGCCGTTGAACTTGTTGTAGGAGGTCATGATTGCCCATGGCTGTGCCTCGTCCACCGCGATCTGGAAGCCACGCAGATAAATTTCACGGAAGGTTCTCGGCTCGCCGATGTCGTTGATCTGATTCCGGTTGGTTTCAGAGTTGTTGCCAAAGTAGTGCTTGATGGTGGTGCCGACTCCGTTGCTTTCCACCCCGTTGACCATGGCGGCGCCTATCTTGCCGGTGAGCAGCGGGTCTTCCGAGTAGTACTCGAAGTTGCGGCCATTGAGCGGGTTGCGCTGGATGTTCATGCCGGGGGCCAGCAGGATATCGACCCCGTACTGGCGCACCTCGTCCCCCATGGCTTCACCCACGGACTTGACCAGGCTGACGTCCCAGCTGGAGGCGAGCAGGGAGCCGATGGGCCAGGCGGTGGCGTAATAGGTGGTGCTGTCGCCGTCGCGGTTGGCGCTGATCCGCAGGCCCGCCGGGCCATCGGCCAGTTTCAGAGCCGGAATGTCGATACCGTCGGCACTGCGCGTTACCCCGTTGATGTAGCCCGCTACCCCGGCGACATCCTGCTTGAGGTTGATGGCGCTGTTGGCGCTGCCATAACCTGGGCCGGAGAGCAGGCTCAGCTTCTCGTCCAGGGTGAGCTTGGCCACCATGGCTTCGGCCTGACCGCGGTAGTAGGCATCGTCTTTTACCAAGGGGTCCGAGTCGTTCTGGTTGCAGCCAACCAGCAGCCCGGCCAGCGTTAGGCTGACACCGAGTGAAACCGCTTTCATTTTTGTCGTGATAGGCATGAAGACTTCCTCGTAACTGTCTGAATAAAAAGGCAAGTGCGATATCGACACCGGCAAGTGATCGGGCCGGGCGGCCGCTCTGATGGCGGGTTCCCATGGATATCGATGACGGCTCAGGGTGGGCCAGGGTGCATGTGCAAGGGTGCAGCCATGGCCGGAGCCGCAGGCAGGTTAGCAAGTCGGGCTGACTGCGCCTTGCCTTGGCGGAGCGAGAAATGTGCAGTTGGGAGCAAGGGTGCCAAGTTGTGACAGGGGTCGCATCACAGGCTGTGCGGAAGGGAGGGGAAAGGGGAGGCTGGATGACCCACCATTGAGGATGGTTGCAACAGGGCGGTCCGGCTTGGGTTGCGATTTGCCGTGAGGTGCAGGGCGCCGGCGCTCGGGCAGAAGAGAGGGGGCCTGCGGCCCCCTCGGCGTGTGCAAGATACCTCGCGCTTGTCAGCGCAAGGGCTTGCTCACTTTGGCTGTTTCAGTGCACCGGCCAGTTCGATCTGCACCCTGACTCCTTGTTGCTTGAGCTGGGTGGCGATGGCGTTCAGATCCGTGCCGGGTTTGGCTTCCAGCAGGGCGATGCCGCCGCTGCTCTGCTTGAACTGCAGGCCGTGGCGACCCGCCAGCGTCTTGGCCTGATTGTCATCGGCCTCTACCAGCAGGGTGCCGCTGACGGTCAGCTCAGGGCTGGCGACCCCTTGCAGCAGGACGTCGCCGCTGCGCAGGGTCTGTTGTGGCACCTTGCCATCCAGGCTGCGGGCGACCCGTTTCTTGTTGCCGTTATCCGGCGTCAGGTAGGTTTTGCCATTCACCTCTATGGTGTTGTACTGCTTGCCATCGATCACTACCGATTCGTCGGCCGTTGCGTGTACGCAGACCGAGGCCAGCAGGCTTGCCAGGGCAAGGCTGAGTAAGCTGTGTTTCATGTTATGACTCCTCTGTGATCAGGAACGGGCTGCGTCGTGACCGAGTACCCGCAGGGACCAGTCGAGCAGTTGACCCGGCTGGCTGTTGTTGCGTTCGATCAGGGTGCTGCGGGTGTTGGTTCTGCGATCGAGCAGTGAGACCTGGCGGCTGCCATTGGCCACGTCGGTCACCTCCAGGCGCCACTCGCCCTGAGCCGGTTCGCCGTAGAACTTGTGGGAGAGCATGCGCATGTCACGCAGCCCCTTGGTGCGCACATAGCCCAGCTGCTGCCGGTCGAGGGATTGTCCCACCAGGCTGTTGTTGGGGTTGAGCAACACGCTGCGGGTGCCGGATGGCGAGACCAGTTCGATCAGCAAGTCGGGCAGCCGCTGGTGATCCAGGCTCACCATCACCTGCACGGCCTCTACCGTCAATGGCTGATCGACCACAGTGCTGGAGCGGGTCGGGCTGCTGCCCACATCCGGGATGGCACCGACGGCGCGATCCCGGACCGTCACCTTCTGCCAGGGCAACTGTACCAGTGGCGGCAGCGGTTCGTGGCTGGCGGCGCGGGTCAGGGTCTTGTTCACATCCACCAGGCCGAAACCATAGGTCGGGCTGTACCAGAGGCCGGCCGCGTTGCGCTCCCACCCCTCCAGACCCGTCACCTGGCGGCGCTGGCCGTTGGCAGCCGTGTAGCTTATCTGTACGGGCACCTGATTGGCGTCGAGTCGGGTGGCGTTGCGGGCCAGCAGATCGCGCAGATCCCGCACCGACAAGTCCGGATAGGCGGACATCAGCAGCGCCATGGCGCCTGTGGTGTTCGGGGTGGCCGAGGAGGTGCCGTTCATCACGCCGTTATAGTCGCAGCTGGCATCCAGTTGCGGGTTGTTGTGCAGCCGGTTGGTGCTGGGATCGTCCACCCGGTTGTAACCCATGTCGCAGCCGGGCAGATCCGTGGTCACCATGGCGGGCGCATCCGTGCCGTATTCCCCGCCGGGGGCGCTCAGGAAGACGTTGCTGCCGACGCTGGAGTAGGAAGAACGTACCCCGTCCGCGTTGATGGCGCTCACCACCAGGTTCCAGAAGTTGCTGTTGGAGGGATCAATGTTGCTGTTCTCGAACGGCAGCTTGGGCAGGTTGCCGGTACGGTTGAGCACATAGTTGCCGGAGGCAATCCGGTTGAAGCCGTTGCCCGCCGCCTTGATATAGGCCGCGCCTTGGGCCTGCTGGGTCCGCTGTTCGAACAGGCGATCGAGCTGCACCTGATCCAGCCCGTTGGCCCCTTCTGGTTCGACCAGGCTCATGCCGTAACTCTGGTTGAAGACCCGGTTGTCCGCGGTGACGGCGTTGCCGCCAAGAGCGTAGAGCCAATCTTTTTGCAGCTGCTGGCTGTTGTCATCGAGCAGGTTGAAGCCCTGCAATTGGGCGCGAGGGGCTACCCCCAAGGTGCCTATGCTGTTGTCCACCGCGGCTATGATGCCGGATACCGAAGTACCGTGGGCACTGTCCGGATCGGTCGGAGTCGGATCGTCGCTGCCGGTCACTACGTTACGTGAACCCGGGCGCACATTGTCTGCCAGATCCGGGTGCGCTATGGCCAGGCCATCGTCCACCACAGCCACATTGATGCCCTGACCCAGTACCTCGGTGCGGTGTGCCCACCAGAGGTTGAGATCATTGCCCGCCACGCCGCCGCGAGGGCTGAAGGCATTCTGGCCGCTGTTGAGCAGGTGCCACTGCTGGTCCTGCAGGGGATTGATGCCGGGCAGACAGCGTACTGCGCTGCTGCGGCCTGTATCGAGTCCGGCCTCTTTGCCGGTGAGTGGGATGCAACTCTCATTAGCCTGAACTGAAGCGATAGGCAGGGCCGAGAGCAGGGCCGAGATTGCCAACGCCAACGATGTTTTTCTCATTGATAAACTCCATCTTATATCGCACCGTCCTGGGTGCGACTGGCATCTATACACGGGAAAAACAGAGCCAAAAAGCGCTCATTTCAGTTCTGGGATAAGGCTCAAAAAAATCCCATTACAAATCTGTTTCAAACCATATGGGGGTTCCGGCGAATCCCTTTATGTGCTGTATTGAGAACTTTTCTCAGTTGGGGGCTGTTGATCTTTGTCTTTATAGATCAATATGTTATTAATCCATCATTCACCCTGGCTGCGGTCGTGCCGAGGCTGCCACTTTGAGTTGGCCCTGATCGGATATGGCTTATCTCCAAGCGGCAATAAAAACGGCGCCAGTGGCGCCGCGTTTTTGTGAGGTGCTGACCGAGAGTGGTCAGCCGTTATTTGATCAAGGCAAGGATCGGGCGAAACGCCGGATGGCGGCAATCCCCCAGCAGCTCATAGAGGCACATTTCCACCGAGGTGAGCCGCGCTCCACAAGTGGCCAGCTGAGCGATGGCCAAGTCGCGGTTGGCGGCGCTGCGGGAGGACACCGCATCCACCACCAGGGAGACATCGGCGCCGCTGCCGAGCAGCCCCAGCACAGTCTGGTAGACGCAGATATGAGCCTCTATGCCGCACACCAGCCAATGGCGTCTGCCGATCCGGGCGAGGGCGGCTGCCACTGCCGGCTCCCCCAGCGCGCCGAAGCTGAATTTGGTCAGCACGGGGGCACCGCTCTGCAGCGGCTGCAACTCGGGCACCGTTGGCCCCAGCTTGTCCGGATTCTGTTCCAGCCAGACAACCGGTAAACCCAGCGCCTGGGCCCCTTGTACCAGCCGTGAGCTATTGGCAATCAGGGCAGAGCTCTCCTCGACGAGCCGTGCCAGCTTGCCCTGAATATCGACGACCAGCAGGCCTGTGGTAGAGGCGGTCAGCATGATGGCTCCTTGGATCAGATCAGAGTGTGGCGCCCAGTGGACGGATGACAGATGTACGCGACTTGTTCCACAAATAGATGAGGGTCAGCGCGATGGCGGTACCGATCGGCAAGGCGAACAGATGCAGCGCAATAAAGCACCAGAAGACAACCTTGAAGCCCTTCACCGGCTCTGTGAGCCCGCGATAAGCTACATAGTTGAATGCCATGATAAACAACCCAATGGCCAGTGCGAGGCCGATGCTGACCCCCTGTGACGGGGCTGATCCGGCCGGGTGCCGCGGGCTGACCATCAGGGCGGGATCGCACTTTGTTAATGAAATTTGAACAGGCAGATCGTCTGTGATCTAATCGCGTCTCCATGCAGGAG